>NZ_CVTX01000127.1:0-31751 GCF_900005715.1 Pseudomonas sp. 34 E 7 | reverse complement strand
AGCGAGTCCAGGGCAACCACGGCGCCCATCAGCCTTGCCTCACCAGGCCGCAGAACACCCCTTCGATAGCCAGGTCCTGATCGGCCCCGACCACGATAGGCTGATACGCCGGGTTGCGCGGCAGCAGGCGCACCTTGTCGCCCGTGCGCTCGAAACGCTTGATGGTGACTTCACCGTCCAGGCGCGCCACCACAATCTGCCCGTTCAAGGCCTCGGCACTGCGCCGCACGCCCACCAGGTCGCCATCGAGAATACCGTCCTCGATCATCGAATCGCCCTGCACACGCAGCAGGTAGTCCGGGGTTTTGGCGAACGTGGCGGGGTCCAGTTGCAGGCGATTGTGCACTTCGGCATCCGCCCCGATGGGCAGACCCGCGGCCACACGACCGAGCACCGGGATGTCCAGCCATTCCGGGCGCGGCGGTTGATTGAGCAGGCGAATACCACGGGCCTGGTTGGGGTTGACTTCGATAAAGCCGGCTTCGGTCAGGGCTACCACATGCTTGCGGGCGACGCTGCGCGAGGCAAAGCCGAACGCCTCGGCGATCTCGGCGAGGCTGGGGGACTGGCCTTGCTGCGCGATGCGGTCGCGGATGAAGGTCAGGATGGCGTTACGGCGGGGGGTCAGGGTTGTCATGGAGTACATTTGTACTCCTGTGGGAAATTTCTGACAATAGCCGTCAGTCGGGGGTGGGGGGTGGCCTGGAGATTAGAAGTGAGCGTGGTTTAAATGTGGGAGGGGGCTTGCCCCCGATGACGGCCTCAGGGTCGACCAGGATGTTGGATCAGATTGAGTACATATCCGTTTCTGCGGTAACGGCTGCTAATGGTTCCGCTTTTACAGCGGCTCACTTTTGAAAAGCGCAAAAGTAAGCAAAACGCTCTTGCCCCACCACTCGGCACCTCGCCTAGGCTCGGTGTGCCCGATCGAAGGCTTGAATCCGTGGGCCGCCGCAATGGGCCATCCCTGGCCCAGTGCGGCTAACCCGGCGTCCTGCCGGGTTACCCACGAATTCAAGCCTGCGCTCGGCCAGCGTGGTTTAACGGGGCGCCTGAGATCAAAAGCAGATCAAGATCAAGAGCGGCTCGCTTCGCATCGTGGTTACGGGTGGGCACGGCTGCGTTGTGTAGGAGCGAGCTTGCTCGCGAAAAACTCACAGGCGCCGCGTTGATTCAGGAAGCACGCGTTATCGTTGACGTTTTTCGCGAGCAAGCTCGCTCCTACAGACGGCGGTGTACGCCACGATGCGAAGCGAGCCGCTCTTGCTCTTGCTTTTGATCTTAGGCGCCCCGTCAAACCACGCTGGCCGCAATTCGATATTGATGTGGGGGGTAAACCGGCAGGACGCCGGTTTAGCCGCCCCGCGCCATGGATGGCGCGTGGCGGCGGCCCCCCACATCAATGTCGGATTGCGGGCACACCGAGCCTAAGCGAGGTGCCGAGTGGTGGGGCAAGAGCGTTTTGCTTACTTTTGCGCTTTTCAAAAGTGAGCCGCTGTAAAAGCGGAACCCTAAGTGGCCGTTACCTAAATAATGGATATGTACTCGGTCTGATCCAAGATACTGGCCAGCCCAGAGGCCGCCATCGGGGGCAAGCCCCCTCCCACATTTGGGCCTCGGATCGGCAAAAGATACCGGTCAGCTCCAAATCCGCCGCACTTGCGCTCAAGCCACGCGACTCTCCTTCCTCAAACTCTCCATATCAATCACAAACCGATACTTCACATCCCCCTTGAGCATCCGCTCATACGCCTCATTGATCCCCTGAATATCGATCATCTCAATATCCGAAACAATCCCGTGCTTGGCACAGAAATCGAGCATCTCCTGGGTTTCCTGAATCCCCCCGATCAACGAACCCGCCAGGCTGCGGCGCTTGAAGATCAGGTTGAACACCGCAGGCGACGGGTGCGGGCTGTCAGGCGCGCCGACCAAGGTCATGGTGCCGTCGCGCTTGAGCAGGCTGATGAAGGCATCCAGGTTATGCGGCGCAGCGACGGTGTTGAGAATGAAGTCCAGGCTGTTGGCAACCTTGGCCATTTCATCCGCGTTCTTCGACACCACCACCTGATCGGCACCCAGGCGCAGGCCATCTTCGCGCTTGTTCGGTGAAGTGGTGAACAGCGTCACATGGGCGCCCATGGCGTGGGCAATCTTCACCGCCATGTGCCCTAGCCCACCGAGGCCGACCACCCCGACTTTTTTGCCCGGGCCGACCTTCCAGTGGTGCAGCGGCGAATAGGTGGTAATCCCGGCACACAGCAACGGCGCCACTGCCGCCAGGTTGGTGTCGTCGTGGGAAATGCGCAGCACGAACTGCGCCTTGACCACGATGTTGTCGGAATAGCCACCGTAGGTGTTTTCGCCGCCGAACAGCGGCCCGTTATAGGTGCCGGTGAAGCCATTCTCGCAATATTGCTCCTCGCCCTCGGCACAGGAGGCGCATTGCTGGCAGCTGTCGACCATGCAGCCGACACCGGCCAGGTCACCCACCTTGAACGTCTTCACATTGGCGCCGACCGCCGTCACACGGCCGACGATTTCATGGCCGGGGACCGAAGGATAAAGAGTGTTGCTCCACTCGTTGCGGGCGGTGTGCAGGTCGGAATGGCACACGCCGCAATACAGAATGTCGATCTGTACGTCATCCGCGCCGGGGGCGCGGCGCTCGAAGGTAAAGGGCTTGAGCGAATCCTTGGAGTCCCGAGCGGCGTAGCTGTAAGTCCTGGCCATTTCGTTCACCTGCATGATCTGACGGAAGAGTTCGGTGGACACGCCTGGCCGCTGAAACGTTCAACCGAGCACGTCCATACAAGCCGCGCGGCGGCTTTGGGCGCAAGCTTTCGAGACATAAGCCCAGGCGGATTTTCAACTCACTGTTTTCATGCAGACAAAGGAGTTTCAGATGAGCACATTCGTTGCCAAAGACGGTACCCGGATCTATTTCAAGGATTGGGGCAGCGGCAAGCCCGTGTTGTTCAGCCACGGCTGGCCGCTGGATGCCGACATGTGGGAATACCAGATGGAATACCTGAGCAGCCGAGGCTTTCGCACCCTCGCGTTCGACCGCCGGGGCTTTGGTCGCTCGGACCAGCCGTGGACCGGCAACGACTACGACACCTTCGCTGACGATATCGCCCAGTTGATCGAACACCTGGACCTCAAGGACGTGACCCTGGTGGGCTTCTCCATGGGCGGCGGCGATGTGGCCCGCTACATTGCGCGCCATGGCAGCGCACGGGTCGCCGGCCTGGTGCTGCTCGGCGCCGTGACGCCGATCTTCGGCCGGAAGGACGATTACCCGCAGGGCGTGCCCGACGACGTATTCGATGGCATCAAGGCCGGCCTGCTGAAGGACCGCGCGCAGTTCATCAGCGATTTCAACACGCCATTCTTCGGCCTCAACAAGGGCCAGAAAGTCTCAGACGGTGTGCTCACCCAGACCCTGCAGATCGCCCTGCAGGCCTCGCTCAAATCCACCGTGGACTGCGTGACCGCGTTCTCGCAGACCGACTTCCGCCCGGACATGGCCAGCATCGACGTGCCGACCCTGGTCATCCACGGTGACGGTGACCAGGTCGTGCCGTTCGAAACCACCGGCAAGGTCGCGGCCGAGATGATCAAGGGCGCGCAACTGAAGGTGTACAAGGACGCGCCCCACGGGTTTGCCGCTACCCATACCCAACAACTCAATGAGGACCTGCTGGCGTTCCTGAACCGCTGAAATCCCTGTGAGAGGGGGCTCTCGATGAGGGAGAGCCCCCTCCCACATTTGGTTCAAGACTCACTCATCAGCCGCAGGCGCTTGACCATCGGCACACACGCCAACACCAACCCCGAGGGCGAGTGATACACCGCCTGCTCATCCCCCACATAGCCGCACGCCCTGTAGAAACTCACCGCATTGAGCGTCGCATCCAATACCACCTCTTCAACGGCGATATGACGCGCGACCGTCTCCAGGTGGTCGAGCATTGCCTTGCCATACCCCCGCCCGGTGAATGCGGGACGCACAAACAAGGCGCCGACTTCATTGTTGGCAAGATCGAGCATGCCGGTGGCGACTGGCTCGCCGTTCACACAGCCCAGGTAGAAGCGTTTTTCCATCAGCACGCTGTAACCATCGCTCGCACTGCCAAGCGTCCAGAGCGCCATTTGTTCTGCGGTGTAGGCGCCGATGCATTGGCCGAGAATAGCCTCACGACGAATCTCAAACGCGCTGTCGGCATCCTCTGGCGTAGCTCGTTTTATCTGCAACACAGCCTTCTCCCTTCCTTGATTTCAATATGCCATTAGCCCATGTGTGCTAATCGACCCGCGCTTCCCCCGGCGCTATATTCCCCGGCACTTCCAACGCTCAGCCAACACCGCGCACTCAATGCGCGAAGGGTCGTTGCGCGCTGGAAAAACCAAAACAATCCCAAGGAAGAAGCATTATGAAACTCCCCTCCCCTGTGACGCGCCTTGCCCTGCTCGGCGCCTTGATCATCAGCGTTGCCGGTTGCAGCAATATCAAACCCACCGAAGACCATCTCAAGAAACTCTCAGAGACCAACCTGGGCGAACCGGTCAAACGCATCTCCAATGTACGCAGCGACTCCATGACCACCTACTACGTGGCCAACACCGCCTCCGGCGAGTACAACTGCTCGGTGCCCAGCGGTGCCAGCGGCGGCGCGTTTGCGATTGCCAGCTTTGGCCTGATGAAACCCGCGGCCTATTGCATGCCCAAGGGTGCGCGGGGCAATGGGTTGACGCCGTTCACACAATAGTTTTTTCCTGGCTGAGCTCACGCAGGGCGCCGCGCAGTTCTGCAGGGCGCACCGGTTTGGACAGAATGGCGATCTGACGGTCGTGCAACGCAGCCTGGATTTTCTCCACGTCGTGCCCGGTGAGGATCAGCGCCGGCACCGCCCAGCCGCGTTGCCGGCGCAAGTGGTCGATGCATTCGATGCCGGTGGCGTGGTTGCCCAGGTCATAGTCGGCGACGATGATGTCGCAGTCGCTGACCAGGCCCTGCCCCGTGGACTCGGCCTGCACCTCGCAGCCCCAGCGTTCGAGCAGGGCTTGGGTAGCCAGCAGCACATTGTGGTCATCTTCGACCAGGCACACTTTCAAACCGCTGAGCAGGCCGGCCTGGCGTGCGTCGTCACGCGATGCCGGTTGAGCCGGCGCAGTGGCCAGGGCCAGGCCATGCAGACCTACCGAAGTGCCACGGCCCACCCGCGAACGCAGGCTCACCTGCAGCCCCATCAACTGCCCAAGGCGCTTGACGATGGACAACCCCAGGCCGACGCCTTCGACGTCCTTGTCGCGCAGTTGGCGCACGCGATAGAACTCTTCGAAGACCTTCGCCAGATGCTCCCCTGCAATCCCCCGGCCCTGGTCATGCACCTCTACCACCAGGCGGTTATCGCGAAGACGCACACCGATCAGCACTGGCCGTTGCGCGCCATACTTGAAGCAATTGGAGAGCAGGTTTTGCACCATGGTCGCCAGCATCCCCGGATCCACCAACACCCAGTGGGCGCACGGTCGCAAGCGCAACTCCACACCCGCCCAGCGTGCGGCTTCGGCGTTCTGGCGTACCAGGTCGGCGAGAAAATCGCCCAGATGGATCACTTGGTATTTGGGCAGCAGACGCCCGTTGTCCAGGGTGTAGAGGTCGAGAATGGAACGGAACAACTGCGACACGTTGAGCAGCGAGCGATCGATATTGTCCACCAGCCGCCGTTCGTCATCGCCCAGGCGGGCTTCGCGCAGGCAGGCGGTGAACAGGCCGATGGAGTGGATCGGCTGGCGCAGGTCATGGCTGGCCTGGGCGAGAAAACGGGACTTTTCCAGGTTGGCGGCGATGGCTTGTTCGGAGGCCTTGCGCGTACGCTCCAGCAGGATATGCGCGTAGATCGGGATCACCGTGCTGGTGATCATCAGCATCAGCACCATGAACGGCTGTGCCTGCCACCACGGCGTGAGCTGGTAGACCATCAACAGCGCCAACAACGCCAGCCCCGTGGCAATCGCCAGGTAGCGCGACCCATAGCGCATGCCGTTGCCCAGGTTGACCCACACCATCACCGCATACAGCGGCAACGCCGCCTCACCGCCCACCACCAGCCCAAACGAAGTGCCGGTATAGTCGTGGAGCATGCCGAAAATCCGTCGCGCCGGGTAATGCCCGGGCCAGCGCGCGATCACCTGGCGCAGGGCAATGGACGCCAGCAGGAACAGGACGATATACAGGAGCACCGGCCAGTAGGTGTCCAGCGAATGCCCGGGCAAAAAGCCCAGCACGCCTATATACACAATGGCGATGGTTGCCACCACAATGCGCAGGTTCGCCTGGTCGAGTTCGGAGTTGGTCTCGAGCCCCATGGGTTACGTCCTTGTTGTCATAGCCCTGGCCCTTTGTACGAGCGAGGCGGGCATTGGGCCCGATAATAAAACAGCATGCCTGCACACAGCCATGCCCAGCAAGGAGCTCACCATGACCGGCCGGATTATTATCGCCGACGACCATCCGATGTTTCGCGAAGCCATGGCGCGCACCGTGCAACGCCTGCTGCCCGAGGCCCGGGTACAGGAAGCCGGCGACCTGGACGCGGTGCATGGGTTGCTGCTCGACCCAGGCGACATCGATACCCTGATCCTCGACCTGCGCTTTCCCGGCCTGACCTGCATCAGCCAGCTCGCCGACCTGCGCCGGCAACTGCGGCGTACCACGTTGATCGTGGTCTCGATGGTGGATGATCCGGCGCTGATCGAACAGGTCATGGCCCTGGGCGTCGACGGTTTTATCGGCAAGAACATCGCCCCCGACGAAATCGGCCACGCGCTGCTGGCGATCCGCGACGGTGAGGTGCTGGTCAGGTTCGCCCCCTCCGGCCTGCTGCCGCTGGACACCCATACGCTCACCCCGCGCCAGCAGGACGTGCTGCGCCTGATTGCCCAAGGCAAGACCAACAAGGAAATCGCCAAGGCCCTGGATATTTCACCGTTTACCGTGCGCATTCATGTGTCGTCGTTGCTGCGCAGCTTGAAGGTGACGACGCGGGCGGCGGCGGCGGTGAAATACTCCGGGGAGTTCTAGATCCAAAACTGTGGGAGGGGGCTTGCCCCTCCCACATTGGACTATGGCGCACCCGTTAACCTCCCCCGCTCTGCATCCGATATTTATGCTCACTTCCCAGCTTAATAATATTTTATTAAAAACCACCCTCCCCCTAGCCTTGAAGTCATGCCCAAGCTGAATCCAACTGCATTACGCAAGGACAGACACATGACCCAAGCAATAACAAAAACAGACACCCTGGTGGTGGGCGCCGGCCAGGCCGGCGTGGCCATGAGCGAGCACTTGAGCAAGCATGGCGTGCCGCACCTGGTGCTCGAGCGCAGCCGCATCGCCGAGCGCTGGCGTACCGGGCGCTGGGACTCGCTGGTCGCCAACGGGCCGGCCTGGCATGACCGTTTCCCGGGTCTGGAATTCGATGACGTCGCGCCCGATGGCTTCGCGCCGAAGGAGCGCGTAGCGGATTACTTCGAAGCGTATGCACGCAAGTTCAATGCGCCGATTCGCACGGGCGTGGACGTCACGTCGGTGGTGCGCAACGAAGGTTGCCCGGGCTTTACCGTGCACACCAGCGCAGGCGTGATCGAAGCCAACCGCGTGGTGGCCGCCACCGGACCGTTCCAGAAGCCGGTGATCCCGGCCATCGCGCCAAAAGACACTGCGCTGCACCAGATCCATTCCGCCGACTATCGCAACCCCGCGCAATTGCCGGCAGGTGCTGTGCTGGTGGTGGGTGCCGGTTCTTCCGGGGTGCAGATCGCCGATGAATTGCAGCGCGCCGGTCGCCAGGTGTACCTGTCAGTCGGCGCCCATGACCGCCCGCCGCGCGCTTATCGCAACCGCGATTTCTGCTGGTGGCTGGGGGTGTTGGGCGAGTGGGACCAGGCGGCGATGAAACCTGGCCGTGAGCACGTGACCATCGCGGTGAGCGGCGCCCACGGCGGCAAGACCATCGACTTTCGTGAGCTGGCCCAGCAAGGCATGACCCTGGTCGGCCTCACCCACTCCTTCAATGGCAACGTGGCAACGTTCCAAGCCAACCTGGTGGACAACCTAGCCCGTGGCGATGAGAACTACCTGGCCCTGCTGGATGCGGCCGACGCCTACATCGAGCGCAACGGTCTCGACCTGCCCCTGGAGCCCGAAGCCCGCCGCGTGTTCCCGGATGCCGACTGCATCCAGCAGCCGATCCTGGAACTGGACCTGGCCCAGGCCGGCATCACCTCGATCATCTGGGCCACCGGGTTTGCCGTGGACTACAGCTGGCTCCAGGTGGATGCGTTCGATGCGGCCGGCAAGCCCCGGCACCAGCGCGGCGTCTCCAGCGAGGCCGGGATTTATTTCCTCGGGCTGCCCTGGCAGTCACGGCGTGGCTCGTCGTTTATCTGGGGAGTGTGGCACGACGCCAAGTACGTGGCGGACCACATCGCCATCCAGCGTCAATACCTTGAGTACCGCGCGCCCGCCTCGCTGGTTCGCTCGTCCCCTGTCAGCGCCTGATCCCTTTGCCGGAGTTTTTACAATGCCTACTCACACCCGTATTCGCATGTTCAACACCAAGCAAACCTACCCCAATCAGAGCCTGGACAACGATCTGTGCCAGGCCGTGCGCGCCGGTAATATCGTGTATGTGCGTGGCCAGGTGGGCACGGATTTCGAAGGCCAACTGGTGGGCCTTGGTGACCCGCGGGCCCAGGCCGAACAGGCGATGAAAAACGTCAAGCAGCTGCTTGAGGAGGCGGGCTCGGATCTGTCGCATATCGTCAAGACCACCACCTACCTGATCGACCCGCGCTACCGCGAACCGGTGTACCAGGAAGTCGGCAAGTGGCTCAAGGGCGTGTTCCCGATCTCCACCGGGCTGGTGGTCTCGGCCCTTGGCCAGCCGCAGTGGCTGATGGAAATCGATGTGATCGCGGTTATTCCCGAATAAGGAGCCACCCATGACCTTTTCAATCGTCGGCCGCTGCGCGGACACCGGCCAGTTGGGCATCGCTATCAGCTCATCGAGCATCGCCGTGGGCGCCCGCTGCCCATGGCTGCGCCCCGGTGTGGGCGCGGTCGCTACGCAAAACATCACATTGCCGGCCCTCGGACCCGACGTGCTCGATTTGCTCGAACAAGGCCTCACGCCTGCCGATGCCATCGACACCGCCTTGACGCGCAACGGCTACAGCCAATACCGGCAATTGACCGCGATTGATCACCTTGGCCGCAGCGTGCATTTCAGCGGCAGCGAAACCCTGGGCACCCACAACGCCGTGTCGGGCGAACAGTGCGTAGCGGCGGGCAATATGCTCGCTGACCGGGGGGTGATCGAAGCAATGGTCCAGGCTTTCGAGCACGGCGAAGGCCAGTTGGCCGACCGCTTGCTCGCGGCCATGCATGCCGCCATCGCCGCCGGCGGCGAAGCAGGTCCAGTGCATTCGGCCGCGCTGGTGGTGGTGGGCGAGCTGACCTGGCCGATCATCAACTTGCGCGTGGATTGGGCCGATGAAGCGCCCATCGACGAACTGCAAACACTCTGGGACGCCTACCGCCCGCAAGTGCAGGACTACATCGACCGCGCCCTCGCCCCCGACCGCTCGCCGGGCTACGGCGTGGCCGGGGACGAGCGATGAGCCGCAGCAGCGAACTGCTGCAGACCCTGGTGGGGTTCGACACCACCAGCCGTGAATCCAACCTGCAGTTGATCGAATTCGTGCGCGATTACCTGGCGGGCTTCGGCGTGGCCAGTGAGTTGATCTACAACGAATCGCGCAGCAAGGCCAACCTGTTCGCCAGCATCGGCCCGGTGGAACTGCCCGGCATTGTGCTGTCGGGGCACACCGACGTGGTGCCGGTGGATGGGCAACCCTGGACCCTGCCAGCGTTTCAACTGACCGAGCGTGACGGCAAGCTGTATGGCCGTGGCACCGCCGACATGAAGGGCTATATCGCCTGCGTGCTGGCGCTGGTGCCGGAACTGATCGAGGCGCCGTTGCGCCTGCCGGTGCACATCGCCCTGTCCTACGACGAAGAAGTCGGCTGCCTCGGCGTGCGTTCGCTGCTTGGCGTGCTGGAACAACGGCCGGTAAAACCGCTGCTGTGCATTATCGGCGAGCCGACCGAGCTCAAACCCGTGCTCGGCCACAAGGGCAAGCTGGCGATGCGCTGCGAGGTGCATGGCGAGGCGTGTCACTCAGCGTATGCACCGTCCGGTGTGAATGCGATCGAGCATGCCGCCGAGTTGATCGGCGAACTGGGGCGCATCGGCCAACGCTTGCGCGCACGCCAGGACCCGCGCTTCGATCCGCCGTTCAGCACCGTGCAGACCGGAGTGATCAGCGGCGGCAAGGCCCTGAATATCGTGCCGGCCGATTGCCGGTTTGATTTTGAAATACGTGCCCTGCCCTCGACGGACCCAGGTGAAGTGGCCGAGGCGTTGCAAGCCTACGCCATGCAAGAAGTACTGCCGCGCATGCAGGCCGTGAGCCGGCAGAGCTCGATCCGGTTCACCGAGTTGTCGGCCTACCCGGGCTTGGTCACCGATGAGCGCAGCCAGGCCGCCGAGCTGATTGCGGCGTTTTCCGGTTCCAGGGCGTTCGGCACCGTGGCGTTTGGCACCGAGGGCGGGCTGTTTGATGCAGTCGGTATCCCCACCGTGGTGTGCGGGCCGGGGAGCATGGACCAGGGGCACAAGCCGGATGAATTTGTCAGCCTGGAACAGCTCAAGGGTTGCGATGCGATGTTGCAGCGGATGCTCGACGCCATCCGCCTCTGAATGCACTACAAATCAAATGTGGGAGGGGGCTTGCCCCCGATAGCGGTGTATCAGTCAACTTATCTGTAGCTGATCCACCGTAATCGGGGGCAAGCCCCCTCCCACATTGGACCTTGTGTTTTTACCCGAGTAATCGTGCCAGTTCTTCGCGGCAGTAATCGACGAACAACTGCACCGGTTTGGTCAGCGGTGCGCGCTTGAGCCACACGGCCGACAACCCGGAGCCGGTGACGGTTTCCACCAACGGAATACACACCACCTGCTGCCCATCATAGGTGTACTCGCTGAACGGCTTGGTCACTAATATCGAGAACCCGAACCCACGCCCCACCATCCCGCGCACCATCTCGATGGACGGCGAGCTGAATACAATATTCGGCGTCAACCCGCGCTCTTCAAAGATGCTCACGAAGTAGGTCCGACTGGGCAGCACGTCCAGCAGGATCATCGGTTCCAGTACCAGGTCCGCCAACGACACTTTGGCCTGCCGGGCAAAGCGATGATCGGCCGGCAACAACGCGTACGGCTGCTGCGGCGGCATCAGCGGCGTGGTTTCGATGGAGCCGCCCAGGTCGTGCTCGAACAGCATCGCCACATCGATGGTACCCGCCGTCAGCGCCTGTACCAGCTCCTGTTGCTCACCATCGCGAATACGGATCTCCACCCCTGGCCAGCGCGCCTTGAAGCCGGCGATCAGGCGCGGCAGGTACAGCGGCGCCACGGTTTCAAAGCAGCCGATATCGATCTGTCCGGCCACCACATCATTGTCGGCCAAGGCGTTCTGTTCGAACTCATGGGCCACGCGCAACAGCTCCAGCGCCTTGCGATAGAACCGCGCGCCGCTGGGGGTCAGGGACACGCCCTGAGCGTGATGCCGGATAAACAACTGCACGCCGAAACTGTCTTCCAACTGCTTGATCGCCGTGGAAACCGACGGCTGCGCGATATACAGCTTGCGCGACGCCTCGGCGACGCTGCCGCATTCGGCCGTGGTGACGAAATATCTGAGTTGGCGCAGGTTGTAGGCAGCCATCGGGCCTCCGAAAAACAGGGTGTTTTGCCCCAGACCAGTGCAGGAAAAACCGGCTTTTTTAATCGATCCGAGCCCATGCAACATACCGGAGCAAAAATCACCGCGAGATACTTTTTTTAAGGTCTGTAGCAACAAACTTACTAATTTACCTCCCCGTGTCCATTGCAGATGATCGCTGCAACAACAAAGCGCCGCCGTTGCTGCGCACAGCGAAGTACGTCCACGTACTCACCTTGCCTTGGAGCTCGTCATGGTTACCACTGCAACATCCTCCGCCCCGCTTATCGAAAAACACACGATTGGATACGTGCCCCCGGAAGATCGCCATGGAAAGGTAAGAGACCTGTTCACCCTGTGGTTCGGCGGCAACATCGCACCGCTGCCGATCGTGACCGGCGCCCTGGGGGTGCAGTTGTTCCACCTCAATCTGGTGTGGGGCATCGTCGCCATCCTGGTCGGCCACTTGGTCGGCGGTGTGTTGATGGCGTTGCACTCGGCCCAGGGCCCGCAGATGGGCATTCCGCAGATGATCCAGAGCCGTGCCCAGTTCGGCTCCCTTGGCGCGTTGTTGGTGGTGGTGATTGCCGGCGTGATGTACATCGGCTTCTTCGCCTCCAACATTGTGCTGGCCGGTAAGTCCCTGCACGGCGTGGTCGATGCGGTACCGGTGCCGGTTGGGATCGTGATCGGCGCCATCGGTTCCGGGATCATCGGCATCATCGGCTATCGCTTCATTCATGTGCTCAACCGTATCGGCACCTGGGTACTCGGTGCCGGCATCGTGCTGGGCTTCGGCTACATCTTTACCCATGTGCAGACCAGCGACTTTTTGACCCGTGGCAGCTTCAACATTTCCGGTTGGCTGGCCACCGTGTCCCTGGCCGCGCTGTGGCAGATCGCCTTTGCGCCGTACGTCTCGGATTACTCGCGCTATCTGCCGGCCGATGTGCCCGTCGCCGCCACCTTCTGGACCACCTACCTGGGTTCGGCGCTGGGTTCGAGCCTGGCCTTCATCTTCGGCGCCGTCGCCGTGCTCGCCACGCCCGTCGGCATGGACACCATGGAGGCGGTCAAACTCGCCACCGGTTCCATCGGCCCCTTGATGCTGGTGCTGTTTTTGCTCAGCGTGATCAGCCACAACGCCCTCAATCTGTACGGCGCGGTGCTGTCGATCATCACCCTGGTGCAGACCTTCGCCTACCGCTGGATCCCCACGGCGAAAAGCCGCGCGGTGATCTCGATTGTGGTGCTGGTGGCCTGTGCGATTGCGGCGGTGTTCGCCTCCAAGGACTTCATCGGCCACTTCGTCGACATGGTGCTGGTGCTGCTCGTAGTGCTGGTGCCGTGGACCGCGATCAACCTGATCGACTTCTACGCGATCCACAAAGGCCAATACGACATCGCCTCGATCTTCCGCGTGGATGGCGGCATCTACGGCAAGTACAACCCCCAGGCGCTGCTGGCGTATGCGGTGGGAATCGCGGTGCAGATTCCGTTCATGAACACGCCGCTGTACGTGGGGCCGATCTCCGAACACATCAATGGCGCGGACTTGTCGTGGGTGGTGGGGTTGGTGGTGACGTCGCCGTTGTACTTCTGGTTGGCCAGTCGGGACAGTGCGTATAAGCGCCGGATGGATGGCGGGAAGTTGGTGAGTGGGGTTTGATACAGAGTCTCGGTTTTCTGTTTTTGAAAGAACTGCATCCGACCAACCTGGCATGCCCAACTCGGTCAAAACTGTGGGAGGGGGCTTGCCCCCGATGGCGGTGTGTCAGTCACTGTAGGTATTGACTGAACCACCGCTATCGGGGGCAAGCCCCCTCCCACATTTGGATCTCAGTGGCGTCTTCTACCCCGTTACCAACTCCCCGACGCCCCGCCGCCACCGCTGGAACCACCGCCACCGGACGAGCTGCTGCCGGAACTGGAGCCGCTGGAACTCGAACCGGAGCCACCGCCCGATCCAGACCCCGAGCCCTCGCCGACCTTGCCGAAAAGAATCAACGCCACGAACGACGCGATAGGGAACGCCAACAGCCAGCCGTCGCGGCCGTGATCGATCACCAGCCCGGCCACCCCATACACCACGCCCGCCGCCACCAGTCGCACGATAAAACCGGTGCGGCTGGTTCGCCAGGTGTGCCGCATGATCAGCAGCAGCACCAGGTATAACCCCAGCACCACCAACACGCACACCGGCCACAGCAGCCAATGGATGAAACTGATGTCCACGTAGCGGTCCGCCACCACCAGAGCGGCGATATAGATCAACAACCCGATCACGCCGTAGAACAGCGCCCGCACCTGCCACAATGCGCCAAACAGGGCACCGCCGATCACTATGGTCAGCGGCATGACAAACAGAAACATCGGCCATTCCCGCCCGCCGCCCAGCAGCGTCAGTAACAGCGTGGCCGCCGCCGCAACGATCAACGCCTTGTGCCAGTGCAGTTTGCGGGAAGCCAGCAGCACACCCAGCAGGCCGCCCAGCACAAATGCCACCAGTAGCGCGATGAACTGCGGATTGATCCGGGGCGCGGCCACCTCGGGCAGGTCGCCGCCGTCCACCAGCACCGTCAGCGCGTCCACGCCCTGTTGAACACCGCCGGCAAAGTCGCCCTGACGAAACGCGGGGGTGATGCGCTCTTCGATGATGCGATGGGCCAGCAGGTCGGTGACCGTGCCTTCCAACCCGTACCCCACCTCGATGCGCAAGGTGTGATCGTTCTTGGCCACCACCAGCAGGATGCCGTCGTCGACGTCCTTGCGCCCCAGTTTCCAGGCGCGGAACAGTTGGTTGGCATAGTCTTCGATGGCGGTATCACCAGTGCTGGGCACCAGCAATACGGCGACCTGCGCGCCTTTGCGCTGCTCCAGGTCGGCCAGTTGCTGCTTGAGGCGCTGGACGCTGTCCGCGTCGAGGGTGTTGGTCAGGTCAATGACGCGCTGGTCAAGCGCAACGCCGATAGGCGAAGTGTCGGCCCTGGCGGTGATCAACAGACTGGCCAGTACCAGAACCAGCACGCTCAAGACTGATTGCCGTAGCATCACCATCATGTATTGTTACCTGAAGTTTCTTCCTGAAGGCGCCGACTTTACCCTATCTGCGTGCAAGCGCGTGACCCAGGGCCCGCGACTCTCTAAACTGCCGCTACGCCGCATAGCACTAAGCCATCTACGAGAACGCCATGGACCTACGTCACCGCAACAACGTCAGTGTGATGGGCCAAGGGTCTTCGACCTTGGTGTTTTCCCATGGCTTTGGCTGCAACCAGGCGATGTGGAATGCCCTGGCGCCGCATTTTCTCGAACGCTTTCGCGTGGTCCTGTATGACCTGGTCGGTGCCGGGCTGTCGGACCTCAGCGCGTTCGATAAAGACAAATACGCGACGTTGGGCGGCTATGCCCGCGATCTCAACGAAATTATCGACGCCTACGCCCAAGGCCCGGTGATTCTGGTGGGGCACTCGGTCAGCGCAATGATCGGCACCCTTGCCGACCGTCTCGCCCCGGGGCGCGTGGCGGCGCATGTGATGATTGGCCCATCGCCGTGCTATATCGACACCTACGGCTATGTCGGCGGTTTCAAGCGCGGCGATATCGACGACCTGCTCGACACCCTCGACAGCAACTACCTGGGCTGGTCCAGCAGCATGGCGCCGGTGATCATGGGCGCCCCGGACCAACCTGAACTGAGCGCCGAACTGACCGCGAGTTTCTGCCGCACCGAACCCGACATCGCCAGGCAATTTGCGCGGGTGACGTTTCTTTCGGACAACCGCCAGGATGTGATCGGCCTGACCACGCCCGTATTGATCCTGCAGTCGAGCGACGACTTGATCGCGCCCGTGGCCGTTGGCGAATACCTGCATGCCGTGCTGCCCAACAGCACCTATCACCTGGTGGACAACATCGGCCACTGCCCGCACATGAGCGCGCCCCAGGCGTGCGCGGCGGCGATGGACACGTTCCTGGCGCCGTGGGCAATCGCCAATGCCGGCTGAGTCGCTGTTCGACAACGCCGCCTGTGCCCTGGCGGTGACCCGGCAAGACGGTACGATTGTGCACGCCAACCAGCGCTTGAGCGACTGGCTCGGCCTCAGCGCAGCCCAACTGATCGGGCAACGCTTTCAAGACCTGCTGACCATGGGCGGACGGATTTTCTACCAGACCCATCTGGCGCCGATGCTGCGTATGCATGGCAGCGTCAACGAGGTGAAGCTCGACATTCGCCATCGCGACGGGCACAAAGTCACGGTGCTGCTCAATGCCAGTCAGCGCCAGCAGGCCGAGGGCGTGGTGTACGATCTGGCGCTGTTCGGCACCACCGACCGCGACAAGTACGAGCGCGAGCTGCTCAACGCACGCAAGCTGGCCGAAGCGCTGCTTGAAGAAAAAACCGCCACCGAACGGGCCCTGCACCAGGCCAAGGCCGAACTGAGCGAGGCCTATGCCATTGCCCAGCAACGCGCGTTGTTCGCCGAACAGATGGTGGCGATTGTCAGCCACGACTTGAAGAACCCGCTGACCGCGATCCGCATGGCGTCGGACTTTCTTCGACGCGGCGAGCGCACGCCCAAGGAACTCCAGTTGCTTGGGCATATCGACCAGTCGTCCGAACGCGCCCAGCGCATGATTGCCGACCTGTTGGACTTCACCCAGGCCCGGGTCGGCCAGGGCATCACCATCAGGGCCCAACCGCTGGATCTGCACGACGTGATTCATCGCGCCGTGGACGAACTGCGGGTGGCCTTCCCCAGAGCCACGCTGGTGCATCAAACCCAGGGCCTTGGCAATGCGTGCCTGGATGCCGACCGTGTGCAGCAGGTGATCGGCAATCTCGTCGCCAATAGCGTGGCCTATGGCGACCTGCAACAGCCGGTCACCATCACCTCGCGCCTGGGTGCCTGGGGCGCTGAGGTGTCGGTACACAACTACGGCGCGCCGATTCCGCAGACGTTGCTGGCCGGGCTGTTCGAGCCCATGACCCGCGGCACTCACCAGGGCAGCGATGTGCGCAGCGTAGGCCTGGGCCTGTATATCGTGCGCGAACTGGCCAGGGTACACGGCGGCGATGTGGCGGTTAGCTCCTGCGCGACGCGCGGCACCACCTTCAGCGTGACGTTCCAGGCAGGTACGCCGTACCTTGCATGATCGGCTCGACGCTGCCCGTCAATACCACCCCGCCCTGCCCGTCCCACTGCACCGTCAGCGTGCCGCCGTCGCATTCGACTTCTACCTTGTCATCGAGCAGCCCGCGCCGCACACCGTTGACCACCGCCGCGCAGCAACACGACCCGGAGCCTAAAGGCACGCCACCGCCACGTTCCCAGATACGCAGGCGGATACGGTTGCGGTCAAGCACCTGGACAAAATGCACATTGGTCCTGGCCGGGAACAGCGGGTGACGTTCCAGGGCCGGGCCGATGGCCTGGACATCGACGACGGCGATGTCGTCCACGAAAAACGTGCAGTGCGGGTTGCCCATGCCGCAGGCAGACGGCTCACCGTCGATAGGCAGCACGCGGGTGTCCATCGCCCTGGCCAGCGGCACGCCGGCCCACTCCAACGAAGGCGCGCCCATGTCTATCGAGACGCGCTGGCCACTGACGCGCACGCATGTCAGCAAACCTCGGTCGGTGCGCAGCACAATGGCGTGGGTGCCGGTTTCATGCATCAGGCGATCAGCAACGCCGCGTGTCGCGCTGCCGCAGGTTTGCAGGGGCGTGCCGTCGGTGTTCCAGAATTGCACGCGGGCGGCGGCGTCTTCGCAGTCGAGAATCACGGCGAGCTGATTGAAACCGATACCGGTATGTCGATCCCCCAGGCGCCGGGCGATTTGC
This sequence comes from Pseudomonas sp. 34 E 7, assembly GCF_900005715.1. NCBI lineage: Bacteria > Pseudomonadati > Pseudomonadota > Gammaproteobacteria > Pseudomonadales > Pseudomonadaceae > Pseudomonas > Pseudomonas sp. 34 E 7. The sequence goes on along the minus strand of NZ_CVTX01000127.1, from coordinate 14,043 downwards.
GGGGTAATGGGGTTATCCTGGCCACGGCGGTCGATGATGATGAAGTCGTCGCCGTGGGCGTGCATCTTCACGAAGGGTAAAGTCATGGGCAGTCCTGTGGTCAACTGAGCAGCCCTACTCTAACACCCCTGCAGGAGCGAGCTTACTCGCGAAAAGCGCAGGGACCGCACGTTTTTACCTGGCGCTACGCGTCATCGTTGACGTTTTTCGCGAGCAAGCTCGCTCCTACAAAAAAAAGGATTGGTGGACCATGCTTATCGTATTCAGCGGCCTGCCCGGCACCGGCAAGACCACGATTTCCAGGGAGTTGGCACGCCGGATGGGCGCGGTTTATCTGCGCATCGATGTGATCGAACAAGCGCTGCGCGAGTCTGGTGCACTGGCCGGCGATGTGGGTGCCGCAGGCTACGGCGTGGCGAATGCGCTGGCATTGAGTAATGTGCGTGTGGGCCAGCGAGTGATCGCTGACTGTGTGAACCCGGTAAGGGAAAGCCGTGAGGCTTGGCGGGCCGTGGCCCTGGCGGCGGGCGTCGAACTGATCGATATTCTGGTGGTGTGTTCTGATCAGCAGGAGCATCGGCGCAGAGTGGAAAGCCGTGAGGGCGATATTCCAGGACTGCTGCCGCCGAATTGGCCATCGGTGCTGGCGCATGAGTATGAAGCCTGGGACAGCCCGCCCTTCACGCTCGATACGGCAGCGTTAACACCGGCGCAGGCCGTCGCCGCAGCCCATGCTTATCTGTCGAGTGTGAGAGCTGTTGAGCGTTAGCGCAGCTCCCACCCCTGATAGGCGTCAGCCGGGAAAATTGGCGCGCAAGGCCTTCAGGCCATCGCCGTACACGCCGGTAAAGAGCTCCTCCACCGCCGCATCCGTGGTGCCCGCAACCGGTGTAAACACGCCGGACCAGGTCACTTTCGCCGACGCGTCAGTCAAGGCTTCAACCTGCAAGGTCGCAAGGTAGGCGCTCACCGGAAACGGCGACTGTTCAATGGTGTAGCTGTAGGTGCGCGCCACATTGTCGAAGGTCTGCAACCGCTCGACGATCTCGCCGCCATCAGCGGTATGCAGGTGGCGCACGCGGCCGCCTTCGCCCGGCTCGCTCCTGGCGATAAAGGGCAGCCAGTCAGGCAGGCTGTTGAAGCCGCCGATCAGGTTCCAGACCTGGTCCGCCGACGCAGGGATTTCAATCACAGAAGAGGCTGTTGCCACGGTGAATACTCCATAACATTAATACAATTCAGATCGCCATGCTGTCGACCACACCGCCGTCGACCCGCAACGCGGCACCGGTGGTGGCAGACGACAGCGGTGAAGCAATACCACGGTGGCGCCGGATTGCGCCAGCGGTGCGGTGCCAAAGCCTATTATGCCGGGCTGGGCGAACCGCCGTGGCTGAGCTACACCGCGCCGCTATGGGCGGCATGGCATCGGATCAACTTGCGGCCGAGGCTATTTAACGGATGCTCCACAGCGCAAATGTGGGAGGGGGCTTGCCCCCGATTGCGGTATATCAGCCATAGATGAGCTGACTGACCCACCGCTATCGGGGGCAAGCCCCCTCCCACATTGGACCGAGTCCGTATTCGATAACTTGTAAAGCTCAGCACTTCCCCCTAGCTTATGCGCCCCCCGTCCAGCGCTTTAAGGCCTTGCCCATGGTTTTGCGTTTTCGTCCCGTCGTCACGTCACATTTCGCCCTCGGCCTGCTCCTCAGTGGCGGCATCGGTAATAGCCTGGCGGCGCAGATCGAACTGCCGGCGGTGAAGGTCCAGGGCCAGGATGAGTCCGGTTATCGCACTGATACCGCCGCGGTCGGCGGCTTCGATGAAGCGCCCCTGCTCGATACCCCGGCCTCCATCAGCGTGATCAACGCCGCACTGATCAAGGACCAGCAAGCCCGCCTGCTCAGTGAAGTGCTGCGCAACGACGCCTCGGTGGGCGACAGTTACGCGCCCATCGGCTACTACGAAAACTTCGTGGTGCGTGGTTTCTCGCTGAATGCGGCCAGCAGCTACAAGATCAATGGGCGCACCATCACCGGCGAGCAGAACGTCGCCCTGGAAAACAAGCAACAGGTCGAAGTGCTCAAGGGCCTGGCCGGGTTGCAGAGCGGCATTTCCGAACCCGGCGGCGTGATCAACTACGTGACCAAGCGCCCTGAGGATGTGCGCTCAGTGACGGTGTCCACCGATGATCGCGGCAGCGGTTATCTCGCCACCGATGTCGGCGGCTGGTTTGGCAGCGAGCAACAATTTGGCCTGCGCGCCAATATCGCCCATGAAGACCTCAATACCTACGTGGAACACGCCAACGGCCAGCGCGACTTTGTGTCCCTGGCCTTTGACTGGAACATCAGCCCCGACGCCGTGCTGCAACTGGATGCCGAGTACCAGAACAAACAGCAGCGCTCGGTGCCGGGTTATCAACTGCTGGGCGGCACTGAAGTGCCTCACGACGCCTCGCCGAAAAAACTGCTGGGCCATCAGACCGGGGGCAAGCAGGTGGGCATCGATTCACTGAACCTCAACGGCAAATTCGAATACCGTTTCAGCGATCAGTGGAAAGGCAACATCAGCGCGGCGCGCAGCAAGGTGGTGATTGACGATTACAGCTCATTTGCCTGGGGCTGCTACGGTTCGACCAGCTGCAGCTCGGCAAGCGTGCCGAACTACTTCAGCCCCGAAGGCAATTACGACGTCTACGACTACCGCAGCCCCGACGATACGCGTCGCGACGACGAAATCCAGGCGGCCATGACCGGCCTGTTCGACACCGCCGGCATCGGCCATGAACTGACCTTCGGCACCAGCGCCTTTCGCCGGGTGATCGACAAGCGCAAGTCGGTCAACGAGATGATTGGCACCGCCAATATCGACGAACAGGTGCCGAGTTTTACCCCCACCGACAAGCCGTTGAACGACAGCCACCGCAACCTCGACAGCCGCCAGTACGGGCTGTTCGTCACCGACCGCATCCGCTTCAACGAGCAATGGCAAACCCTCCTCGGTGGTCGCGAAGTGCGCCTGGATGAAAAAGCCTTCGACGGCGTCACCGGCAAGCAAACACGCCACACCCAGCAGTACGTGTTCCTGCCCCAGGCCTCATTGATCTACAAACCGGTGGACAACGTTTCGCTGTACACCAGTTACAGCAAGGGCCTGTCTTTGGGCGGCACTGCGCCGTGGTTCGCAAAAAACGCGGACGAAACACTGGCGCCAACGCTCTCGCGCCAGCTCGAAGCCGGGGTGAAATACGACTGGCGCCGTATCAGCTTCGCCGCCGCCGTGTTCCAGACGCGCCAGGCTTACCAGTACGCCAAGCCCGACAGTGGCGGCTTCACCTACGTGCAACAAGGCCAGCAGAAAAACACCGGGATCGAACTGTCCGCCAATGGCTGGGCCACCGACCGCCTGCAGATCGCCTCCAGCGTGGCCGCGATTCGGGCACGGGTGAGCGGCAGCGGCACGCCGGACTATGAAGACCACCAGGCGATCAACGTGCCCACGCTGCGCGCCAGCCTGTACGCCGATTATGCGTTGCCGTGGGTCAATGGCCTGGCGGTGCTCGGCGGTGTGCAATACAGCGCCAAAAAGTACGCTAACCGCACCGGCAATGTGGAAGTGGGCGATTATGCGGTGGTCAATATCGGCAGCCGCTACACCACCAAAGTCGATGGCTATGAAACCGTGTTTCGCCTGAGCGTCGACAACCTGTTCGACAAGCGCTACTGGCGCGACGCCGGCGAGTACATGGGCGATGACTACCTGTTCCAGGGCGCGCCGTTGACGGCGCGCTTGAGTGCATCAGTGAATTTCTGATTATTTGGGCATCTTGCGGAACCCCACCGCCAGGCGGTTCCAGCTGTTGATGGTGGCAATCGCCACACTCAGGTCGACCTGTTCCTGCGCGCTGAACTCGGCCGCCAGGGCGTTGAAGTCTTCATCGGGGGCGTGGGTCTGGCTGAGCAGGGTCAGGCTTTCGGCCCAGGTCAGGGCGGCGCGTTCACGCGGGGTGAAGAACGGCGTTTCACGCCAGGACGACAGGGTGTACAGGCGGCGCTCGGTTTCACCGCCCTTGCGCGCATCGGCAGTGTGCATGTCCAGGCAGAATGCGCAGCCGTTGATTTGCGAGACGCGCAGGCGCACCAGTTCCAGCAGCGGCAGTTCGATGGACAGTTTGCCGACTGCCGCCTCCAGGGCCAGCATGGCCTTCATCGCGTCCGGGGAGGCGGTGTAGAAATCGGTACGGGTTTGCATGGTGGAACTCCAGAACGGTGGGATTGGTGCGCAGATTAGTCACCTGGGCGTTCTGGAGAAATAGCCAATCCGGGCGAAGAACAGGTGACCAATCTACAGGCCGCGGCTCCTCAACCACTGCAGGAAACCTTTCTTCACCGGCACCACCGGCGCGTCTTCGGTCAGCGCCTGGGCGGCGTGCACACGGAAGTCGAGCAGCGCCTTCATGGCTTCGCCGATGTCATGGCGCGCGTCCAGGCAAGGCTTGAGGTATTCGTTTTCGATGCGGTACAGCGTGCAGAAGGTCTTGGCGGTGAAATCCGCCAGGGTGGCCTGATCGGTGAGGATGCCCGATTCGCCAATCACCTCACCCGGCCCCATGCGCCCGGCCTCGAACGTGTGGCCGCCCTTGACCAGCATCACCGAGACCACGCCGGATTCGATGATGAACAGGTGATCGCTGACCTCCCCCGCCGGCAGGATCATGTCGCCGGCGCGGTAGGTGTGCAGGGTCATGTTCTGGCTGAAGGTGTCCTTTTCTTCCTGGCGCAGGGTGGAGAAGATCGACGACCGCTCAAGCAGTGCCCGCGCGCCGGAGACCGTGGCGGGCGTGCTGCCTTCGGTGGCGGACAACAGCCCCACGCCCGCCGCCTGCAAATGCCGGAAGGCCAGGTCGTAAAGCTGGTTGCGCACTTCGCGCTTGAGGCCCATGGCCGGCACGAAGCCGCTGATTTCATATTCCACGCCGCCACTGGCCGAGGCCTTGAACGCTACGCTGGGCGCCGGCTTGGCCAACAACGGGCGACAGCCCTGCATCGCCCGCTCCAGAGACTCGATCACGGTTTGCGGGCGCGCATGGGGGCTGACTTGCAGGCTGACCGTCAGGCCGAACATGTCCGCCGGGCGCGAGAAGTTGATGATCTTGGCCTTGGCCGCCAGGGAGTTGGGGATCACCGCCAGGCTGCCCTGGGAGGTCTGCAGGCGTGTGGCGCGCCAGTCGATATCGGTGACGCGGCCTTCGGTGCCGTCGATGGAGATCCAGTCGTCGATCTGGTAAGGCTTGGTGGTGTTGAGCACGATCCCGGAAAACACGTCGCTCAGGGTGCTTTGCAGCGCCAGGCCGACGATGATCGCCACGGCGCCGGAGGTGGCGAGCACGCCCTTGACCGGCAGGTCGAGCACGTAGGCCATGGCGGCGATGATCGCGATCAGGAAAATCACCGCGCCCATCAGGTCCTGCAACAATCGCCCGGTGTGGCCGACCCGCTGCATCATCACCGCGCCGAGCAGGACCGTGAGGGTGCGCGCGGCGAACAGCCACCAGCCGATCTGCAAGGCCGTGGCCGCCAGGTGCCGGGCGGTGTCGTCGACATAGGGCGCCGCCTGCATGGGGTTCATGCCGTCGTTGAACAACACTGCGCTGAACACCGCGAAGATCACCAGCCGCGCGGCGAGTTTCCAGTTGGCCAGCGTGGGGGTGATAAGGCGCCATACGGCGATGTCGATGAGAATCAGCGCCAGGGCGCACACCATCGGGTTTTCAGCGATAAATGAGGGCATCCAGGCGACTCCAGGGCGAATGCCGAGAAGATCGCATGAAATGGGATTGGCGGGTATAGCAAATGTGGGAGGGGGGTTGCGGCCGGCCGACAGCTACTCAACTGACACGCTGCGGTCCACTGTGGGAGGGGCGGTGCGACGATTCGACTTGCCCCCGATGGCGGCCTCTGGGCTGGCCAGGATGTTGGGTTGGACCGGGTACATATCCGTTTCTGCGGTAACGGCTGCTATGGGTTCCGCTTTTACAGCGGCTCACTTTTGAAAAGCGCAAAAGTAAGCAAAACGCTCTTGCCCCACCACTCGGCACCTCGCTTAGGCTCGGTGTGCCCGAACGCAAGCTTGAATCCGTGGGCCGCCGCAATGAGCCATCCCTGGCCCAGTGCGGCTAACCCGGCGTCCTGCCGGGTTACCCACGGATTCAAGCCTGCGTTCGGCCAGCGTGGTTTAACGGGGCGCCTAAGATCAAGATCAAAAGCGACTCGCTGCGCATCGTGGTTACGGGTGGGCGCGGCTGCTTTATGTAGGAGCGAGCTTGCTCGCGAAAAACTCACAGGCGCCGCGTTGAGTCAGGTAGCACGCGTTATCGTTGACGTTGACGTTTTTCGCGAGCAAGAGCTAGGCGCCCCCCTCGCTCCTACAGAAGGCGGTGTACGCTTAACAGACTGGCATTCAGGGCAAGCCCCCTCCCGCAGGGCTTGCGCCAGGCTTCTGGCCTTCAGGCCTGCATCCGCCCGAACTTGCCGGATTGGAAATCGGCAAACGCTTGGTGGATCTCCTGCTCGGTGTTCATCACGAACGGGCCGTGGCCGACGATGGGCTCGTCAATCGGCTCGCCGCTGAGCAGCAGCACCTTGGCGTCGTCGTTGGACTCCAGGGTGATGCGGTCACCGTCACGCTCGAACAACGCCAACTGCCCCTGGCGCGCGACTTCATCGCCATTGACTTGCACGGTTCCGCTCAGGATCACCAGCGCGGTGTTGCGCCCGGCGTGCAGGTCCAGCGTAACCGCCTTGCCGGGATTGAGGCGCAGGTCCCACACGTCAATGGGCGTGAAGGTACGGGCAGGCCCCTGGGTACCGGCGAATTCACCGGCGATCAGGCGCAGTTGCCCCGCGTCGCCCGCCAGCGGCAATACCGGGATATCGCCATCGACGATGGTCTGGTAACCGGCGTCGGCCATTTTGTCCTTGGCCGGCAGGTTGACCCACAGTTGCACCATCTCCAATGCCCCGCCTGTGCGGGCAAAGGCTTCAGAGTGGAATTCCTCATGGAGAATGCCCTTGGCCGCCGTCATCCATTGCACATCGCCCGGGCCGATTTTGCCGCCGGCGCCGGTGGAATCGCGGTGCTCGACTTCGCCGTCATAGACGATGGTCACCGTTTCAAAGCCGCGATGCGGGTGCTGGCCGACGCCGCGACGAGTTTCGGTGGGGGTGAAATCGGCCGGGCCGGCGTGGTCCAGCAACAGGAATGGGCTGATGTGTTTGCCCATGGTGTCGTAGGAAAACAGCGTGCGTACCGGAAAGCCGTCGCCGACCCAATGGGCGCGGGGGCTGGTGTAGAGACCGATCAGTTTTTTCATGGTGTACCTCCAAAGTGCCTACACCATAAGTCCCAAAGCCGCAGAGCACTAGCCGGCGAAAGCGGCCCTGATCGTCCTATGTATAGGACAGTGCCTTGGGCGCGCGCTGACGCAGTAGATGAAAGGCGACGAAGGCCGTGACGGCAAAGGCGGCCTGGATGACGATCATCGGCGTTGCGCTGCCATCGCGTAGCTGGCTCAACAGCACGCCGCTGCAGGTGGCGCCGAACATCTGCGCGAAGCCCATCAGCCCGGCCGCCAGCCCGGCACGGTGGGCGTTGGGCATCACCCCGCCCGTGACCGCACCGGGCAATACCAGCCCGCCGCCAAGCGTGGCCAAGGCTATGGGAATATCCAGGCCCGCCACGGAGAGCCCGAACAGCGCATAAATCAGCAGTGCCAATACCCCGCCCGCGGCAACCAGCGTCACGCCCATCGTCACAATCCGCTGCGGCCCGAGGCGCAGGATATTGCGCCGGGTATAGGTGGAACCGACGATCAGCATCGACACGATCAGGCCGAAATTGATGCCGTACTCCAGGCTGCTCAGGCCCAGCAGGTTGATAAACACCGCCGACGAGCCGGCAATCACCGCAAACATGGCGCCGTAGGTACAGGCCAGCGCCACCGCGTAAGCGCGGTACGGGCGGCCCTTGAGCAAATCCAGGTACTGCCCGCCGAGGGTGCGCCAATGCGCAGCCTTGGGGTCGAGGTAATGGTTGCTCTCGCGAAAGAACAGCACCGCCAGCAGCCACACGACGCTGCCGATCACCAGGGCGAGAATGATTGGCGCATGCCAGCCGAACAGCTTGATCAGCAAACCGCCCGCCATCGGCGCCACCACGATGGCATAGAGCATGCCGATCATGGTCAGCGCCAGGGCCGGGCCTGCCTCGGCTTTCCACACATCACGCACCACGGTGCGCGCCAGCACCAGCGCGGCGCACGCGCCCAGGCCTTGCAGCACGCGGGCGGCGATAAATTGGTGAATGTCGGTGACCAGCAGCATCGAAAGCGTCGCCAGCACATACAGCGTCAGGCCGGCGAGCAATACCGGGCGGCGGCCGATGCGGTCCGACAGTGGCCCGAACAGCAACTGCCCCAGGCCGAATGCACCGACAAACGCCGACAGCGCCATCAACGCCGAGCCTGGCGGCGCCGCCAGCGCCTGCTCGATGGCACCCAGGCCCGGGATGATCAGTTGCGTCGAGACTTCACCCAATGCGGTGAGGGCAACCAACAAGAACAACAAACTGCGTGAAGGTGCCGTGGGGTTTGCCATGGGGAATATCCGGGGGCTGGATTAATTTATATTTCGACCATAATATGAGCAAAAAATTATGTCCATAATTTTTTCCCCATGATCACCCAGGAGCCCGTCATGCCCCCTCTCCACCTGCGCCTTTTCACGCCCCTGGCGTTGTTGATGATCCTCAGCGGCTGCAACAGCCAGGCCGACAACGCCGCCCAAGCATCGCCGCCGCGTCCGGTGCTGGCCGTCAAGGTCGACGCTGGCGGCACCCAGCAAAGCGCGTATACCGGGGTGGTGGCGGCCCGCACAGAAAGCAACCTGGGCTTTCGGGTCAGCGGCAAAGTGATCGAACGCAAGGTCGATCCCGGCCAGCACGTCTCCCGTGGCGACACGCTGCTGGTGCTGGATATCGGCGACTTCGAACTGGCGTTGCGCTCGGCGAAAAACCGCGTCAACGCCGCCCAGGCACAGTTGCGCCAGCGCCGTGACGACGAAAACCGCTACCAACGGCTGGCCAGCACCGGCGCGGTGTCGCGGCAGATCTTCGACCAGTCGGCGACCAACCTGCGCGTTGCCGAAGCGGAACTGGCGGCGGCGCAATCGGATGCCAGCCAGATCGAGAACCGTCGCACCTATTCGGTACTCAAGGCCGATGGCGACGGCATCATCACCGATGTGCTGGCTGATCGCGGCCAGGTGGTCGCCGAAGGGCAGATCGTGGCGCGCCTGGCCCATGACGGTGCCCGCGAAGCCATCGTCAACCTGCCGGAACAGCAACGCGCCCGGGCTGCGCAAAACGCCCTGGCCTCCCCGTTCGGTGCGCCGGACCAGGCCGTTACCGCGACGCTGCGCGAGCTGTCCGCCAGCGCCGACCCCACCACCCGCACCTACCGCGCGCGCTACGTGCTGCACGGCCCGGTCGAGCGTTTCGCCCTCGGTTCCACCATTACCGTGCGCCTGCAAGGTGACGGCCAGGCCCAGCAAACCCGCGTGCCCATCGGTGCGTTGCAGGATGCGGGGCAAGGCACCGGCGTGTGGCTGATCGCTGACGACAACACGCTCAGCTTCGCCCCGGTGAAAGTCGCCAGTCTCGGCCAGGAAGAAGCCCTGCTCGACAGCGGCGTCACGCCTGGCCAAACCATCGTCGCCCTCGGCGCGCACCTGCTGCACAGCGGTGACCGGGTGCGCCTGCTGCCCGCCCAGGCGCTGGCCCTCAATCGCAAACAGGACCAATGAGCATGCGTGCAATCAACCTCTCGGAACTGGCGGTCAAGCACCGCGCCGTCACGCTGTTCCTGATCATCGCGATCATCGCTGCGGGGATCTTCGCGTTCGGCAAGCTGGGGCGCGCCGAAGACCCGTCGTTCACGGTCAAGGTCATGACCATCACCGCCGCCTGGCCCGGCGCCACCGCCGAGGAAATGCAGGAGCAGGTGGCCGACCGCCTGGAAAAGCGCCTGCAGGAACTCGATTACTACGACCGCGTCGAGACCATCGCCCAGCCGGGTTTCGTCTCGATGCGCATGACCTTCCTCGAATCCACGCGGCCGAGCGAAATACAGGACCTGTTCTACCAGACCCGTAAAAAGCTCAGCGACGAAGCCGCGAACCTGCCCAAAGGCGTGATCGGGCCGTTTTTCAACGATGAATATTCGGATGTGTACTTTGCGCTGTACGCCCTGGAGGCCGAACACCTGCCCCATCGCCAGCAAGTGCAAATGGCCGAAGCGCTGCGCCAGGACCTGCTCAACCTGCCGGGGGTGAAGAAGGTCAATATCCTCGGCGAACAGGCCCAGCGTGTATTCGTCGAATTTTCCTATGAGCGCCTGGCGACCCTGGGCATCAAGCCCGAACAGATCTTCGCCGCCCTCGCCGCGCAAAATGCCGTGGCGCCTTCGGGCTTCGTCGAAACCGCCGGCGCCCGCGCCTATATCCGTATCGATGGCGCCTTCGACAGCCTGGCGCTGATCGAGAACGTGCCCTTGCAAGTCAATGGCCGCGTGCTGCGCATCGCTGATGTGGCGACGGTGCGGCGTGGCTATGAAGACCCGCCCAGCTACCGCATCCGTCATCAGGGCGACCCGGCGCTGATGCTCGGGGTGATCATGGAGAAGCACTGGAACGGCCTGGAGCTGGACAAGCGCCTGCAAGCCCAGGAAGCCCGGATCCAGGCCGACCTGCCCCTGGGCGTGAATTTCGCCAAGGTGTCCGACCAGGCAAAAAACATCAGCCTGGCGGTGAACGAGTTCATGCTCAAGTTCTTCGTCGCCCTGGCCGTGGTGATGCTGATCAGCCTGCTGGCCCTGGGCTTTCGTGTGGGGCTGGTGGTGGCGGCGGCGGTGCCGCTGACGCTGTCGATCGTGTTCGTGATCATGCTGGTCACCGGGCGTGAATTCGACCGCGTCACCCTCGGCGCCCTGATCATTTCCCTGGGCCTGCTGGTGGACGACGCGATCATCGCCATCGAGATGATGGTGGTGAAACTCGAGGAAGGCTTCGACCGCATCCATGCGGCCACCTATGCCTGGAGCTCCACGGCGGCGCCCATGCTGACCGGCACGCTGGTAACGATCATCGGGTTCCTGCCCGTGGGGTTCGCGCGCTCCGGGGCCGGCGAATACGCCGGGAACATCTTCTGGATCGTGGGCTTTGCCCTGATTTCCTCCTGGTTGGTGGCGGTGGTGTTCACGCCGTACCTGGGCGTGAAGCTGTTGCCGCAGATCAAGCCGGTGCCCGGCGGGCACGATGCGATTTACGCCGGGCGCTATTACCAGAAACTGCGCAGCCTGGTGGAGATCTGCGTGCGCGGGCGCTGGCTGGTGACCGGGATGGTGGTGGCGGCGTTTGTGCTGTGCGGCCTGGGCATGGCAGTGGTGAAGAAACAGTTCTTCCCCGACTCCGATCGCTCGGAGCTGATCCTGGAGGTGTACATGCCCCCCGGCAGTGCCTTCAAAAGCACCGAAGCGGTGGCGGCGCAGGTCGAGAAAGCGTTGCTGCAGGAACCGCAGACGAGCATGGTCGACACCTATGTGGGCGGTGGCGCTCCGCGCTTTTTCCTGTCGTTGAACCCTGAGATGCCGGACCCGGCGTTCGCCAAGTTGATCGTGCAAACCCCGGACTCCCACGCCCGCGATGCGTTGAAAGTGCGCATGCGCGAGCGCATCGCCGCCGGTGAGTTTCCGGCGGCGCGGGTGCGCGTCACGCAATTGGTGTTCGGCCCGCCGGTGCCGTTCCCGGTGGTGTTCCGTGTGTCCGGGCCGGACCTGGACGTGCTGCGCGGGCTCTCCGAGCAGGTGCGTCAAGTGGTGGCCGACAACAGGCTGACCCGCGACGCCTTTCTCGAGTGGGGCGAGCGCGCCAGCGGTTATCGCCTGGTGCTGGACCAGGATCGCCTGCGCCTGCTCGGCTTCACGCCCGATGAGGTCAAGTCCCAGCTCAATGCCCTGCTCAGCGGCAACCCGATCACCGAAGTGCGTGAAGGCAACCGCACGGTGTCGGTGGTGGCCCGCGCCCAGGGCAGTCAACGCGAAGACCTGGGCAACCTCAACAACATGACCCTGACCAACAGCGCCGGCACCTCGGTGCCGCTGGCGCAGGTGGGGCATTTCCAGGCGGTGATGGAAGAACCGATCCTCAAGCGCCGCAACCGCGCGACCACGGTGGAAGTGCGCGCCGACATCATCGACGGCGTACAACCGCCCGATGTGGAAATGGCCGTGTACAAGGACCTGCAGCCGCTGATCGCCAAGTTGCCTGCCGGTTACCACATCGATATCGGCGGCCCGGTGGAAGAAAGCGCCAAGGCCAACGTCGCCCTGGCGGCGCTGTTCCCGATCATGATCCTGCTGACGCTCACGGTGATCATGTTCCAGGTGCGCTCCTTCGGCGTGATGTTCATGGTCTTCGCCACGGCGCCGCTGGGCCTGATTGGCGCGGTGCCGACCTTGCTGCTGTTCAACCAGCCGTTCGGGTTCAACGCGATTCTCGGGCTGATCGGCATCGGCGGGATTCTGATGCGCAACACACTGATCTTCACCGACCAGATTCGCCAGAACCAGGACCACGGCATGCCCATACGCGAAGCCATTGTCGAAGCCACCGTGCGTCGCGCGCGACCAGTGATCCTCACTGCCCTGGCGGCGGCGCTGGCCTTTATTCCGCTGACGTTGTCGGTGTTCTGGTCGTCCCTGGCCTATGTGCTGATCGGCGGAGTGCTGGTGGGCACGGTGTTGACACTGCTGTTCCTGCCGGCGCTGTGCAGCCTGGTGCTGCGCGACAGGCTTGTTGAAACTTCCCACGCAACTGCCGGATAAGCTCTACTCCCCTGCCCCGCAAACCGCTGCAAAGTCCCTCGCCTGATCATTCAGTGCGAGGGATTGCAGATGGTTCTTTTCGTTAGAGCCCCGGTTATTGGGGCTGTGTTTTGATTCCGGCGCTGGCCAGCTTCGTCCTGGCCCCCATGGACCCCAAAGCGCCGGATGTTGAAAACGTGCTTGGGGATTTGCGCAATTGCCTGAACACCTTCGACGCGTGGGCCGACAGCTTTTTCAGTGGCTCGGCACTGGAAGTCGAGCAGGTGTTCAAGGTCGGTGACGACGTCGCACTGGTCGCGCCGATCTCTTCCGACACGCCCAGTCGCACCGTCGCTCAATGCAAGGCCCAGGGTGGGCTGACCCTGGTGCATCTGTTCGAGAGCACCCGCTTCGTCCCTATCGGCAACACGCCGGTCACGCTGCAAGCCATTGCACCGGACGGCACGCCCATTGGCGCGCCGCTGCACCGCACCATCGGCCCCAGCGGCATGCTTGAAGTGCCCGAATGTACTCGCGACCAGCGATACCGAGTCACTTTCTACCCCAATGTTTCCAAAGATCACGTCAAGGCGCTGTATGCGTCCTACCAGTCGGTGATTGCCGGACTGGAAGCGGATCTGCGCAAGCAGTGGCGCGAGCGCTTCGAGCCTCAATGGGCCGATTTTGCCAAAGCCCCGTCCTTCAAGCGCAGCGTGAAACAGGGTGCGGCCTTTGCAAGCGGGATTGGCCAGGCCTTTTACAACCTGTGGGACAACATCACCGAGCTGTACGACCTGCTGGCGAACCTTAAGTCCAACAGCGAAAAGCTGCTGCAGTACCTTTCCCAAGCCGAACTCGATGAACTGCTGAAACTGGGCAAGGACACACTCGCCCAAGGCTTTCTGGTGCTCAGCGATGAGCCGCTGCTGTTTATCTATTTGTCGGCGATGGTCAGTTGGATACGCCTGCAGCCGCCGCCCGAAATGTACGAGCTGTTGGGTGAGCTCACCGGCGAAGTCCTGATCAACCTGTTGCTGATATGGGCCACGCGGGGGATGGGGGTGCAGCTTCGGCTGGGGGCTCAGGTGTTGAGTTCTATCAAGTCCGGGCGGGCGCGGGCG
>NZ_CVTX01000061.1:0-6965 GCF_900005715.1 Pseudomonas sp. 34 E 7 | reverse complement strand
CCCGGCGAATGTCGCCAACTCCTCTGAAGACTTCGCCGAACCGTCCATCAATGCCCACAGCATTGCGGCGCGCTTGGGCTCGGCAAGCAAGCTGGCGATACGACTGATACATGGTGCCTGTTCCATCTTTCGACTCCCCGTTGAACCGTTTTTCTGCTGCGGTTGGCGCCAAAGTATAGGGGCCAAAACAGCCGGTTCCATGGCGTCTTACAGCCTGAATGCGGACAGCACTCGAGGGAAATGTCCTGCTTTGCTGGAGGCCATTACTTCACAGCGAATCGCTCCGACAGTTGCTTCGTCAATGTCGCACAACGGGACACGAGCATTTCCCGCAGCAAGTTGACGGGCTTGCTCAACTGCGCACGGTGCGCGCACAGCAGGTTGAGCGGGGTACGCTCACCGCGCAGCTCCGGCAGGATCAAGCGCAGACGCCCGGCCACGACGTCGGTACTCACATCCAGCCAGGACTTGTAGGCAATGCCGACGCCGGCCACCGCCCAGCGGCGCACCACGTCGGCGTCGTCACTGACGCGATCGCCGGAAACCGTCAGGCTGACCTCGCGCTTGCCGTCATAAAAACGCCAATGGTCGTGTACCCGGTCAGCGAGCATGTAGAGCAGGCAATTGTGCTGGGCCAGTTGCTCCAGATGCCGCGGTTCGCCGTGCCGGGCCAGATAACTGGGCGCCGCGCACAGCACCCGGATATTTTCCGGCGCGATGGGCAGCGCAACCAGGCTGGAATCCTCGGGTTCGCCATAGCGCAAGGCGATGTCCACCGGCTGGCGGTACAGGTCGGCAATGCGATCCCCCAGCAACAGGCGCACGCTCAGTTGCGGGTATTCACGCTGGAAGTCATCCAGCCAGGGCAACAGCAGGTTGCGACCGAAATCCGAAGGCGCCGACAGTTGCAGCATGCCGCTGACATGGTCCTGCCCACTGGCCAACAGGCGCCGCCCTTCATCCAGTGAGCTCAACGCGGCGCGGGCATAGGTGAGAAACCCCTCACCTTCGGCGGTCAAGCGCAGGCTGCGGGTGGAGCGTGCCAGCAAACGCGCGCCCAGCTGTTGTTCTATGCGCTTCAACGCAGCGCTGGCCACCGCCGGGGACAGGTCCATGACCCGCGCGGCCGCCGACAGACTGCCCAGGTCCGCTGCCCGGACAAACAACTGCAAATCATCAAAGCGCAGCATCAATTTCCGCCAATTATCAATTTTCTATTGAAACAGACCTTTGTTTTAGCCGCTTTTATCCGTGCTGGAAATAGCCAATCATCTGGCCATCCCGTTCCCTATCGACCAGGAGTTGATATGTCTACCGCCTTTAACGTGATCGCCACGCTGATCGCCAAGCCCGGCCAACAGGCCACCCTGGAAACCCTGCTGCGCGGTCTGCTTGAGCCGACTCGCCTGGAAGCCGGTTGTGAGCAGTACGACCTGCACCAGGATCTGCAACATCCCGAGACGTTCTACATGCTCGAGCGCTGGAGCGACGACGCGGCCCTGGCCGACCACGACCAGAGTGCGCATATCCAGGCGTTTCGGACCAAGGCCGCCGACGTGATCGAACACTTCGAACTCAAGCGCCTGAAGTTTCTCGCCTGACCATCCCTTTTTCTGTAGGAGCGAGCTTGCTCGCGAAAAACGCAGGAACGACGTGTTCAACCAGAAGTATTGCGTCCTCGTTAACGATTTTCGCGAGCAAGCGCGCGCCTGCATTGACCGTATTTACCCCGGAGAAATCATGAAAGCCATCGCCTATTACACCTCCCTGCCCATCAGCGACGTGAACGCCCTGCAAGACATCGAACTGCCCGAACCCGTCGCCGGGCCGCGTGACCTGCTGGTGGAAGTCAAAGCCATCTCGGTCAACCCGGTGGACACCAAGGTACGCCAGAACGTCGCTCCGGAAAACGGCGCCGCCAAGGTGCTCGGCTGGGACGTGGCCGGCGTGGTCAAGGCGGTCGGCAGCGAAGTGACGCTGTTCAAGGCCGGCGACAAGGTGTTCTACGCCGGCTCCCTGGTGCGCCCGGGCGGCAACAGCCAATTGCACACCGTGGATGAACGCATTGTCGGCCATATGCCCAAGAGCCTGGGCTTTGCCGAAGCCGCGGCGCTGCCGTTGACCGCCATCACCGCCTGGGAGCTGCTGTTCGAACGCTTGCAAATAGCCGAGGGCAAACAGGACCAGGGCCAGAGCCTGTTGATCGTCGGCGCAGCGGGCGGCGTGGGTTCGATCCTGACCCAACTGGCCAGCCAGCTCACCGCGCTGAAAGTCATCGGCACCGCGTCGCGCCCGGAGACCCAGGAATGGGCCAAGGCCCTGGGCGCCGACCTGGTGATCGACCATAGCCAGCCGCTGAGCGAGGCACTCAAACACGCCGGTCACCCGCAAGTGACCCACGTCGCCAGCCTGACCCAGACCGACCTGCACCTGGAGCAACTGGTAGAAGCCCTGCAGCCCCAGGGCAAGCTGGCGTTGATCGACGACCCCAAGGCGCTGGACGTGAGTTCGCTCAAGCGCAAGAGCCTGTCGCTGCACTGGGAGTTCATGTACACCCGCTCGATGTTCGAGACCCCGGACATGATCGAGCAGCACAACCTGCTCAACCGCGTGGCCGCGCTGATCGACGCCGGCACCTTGAAAACCACGCTCGGCGAGCATTTTGGCGTGATCAATGCGGCGAACCTGCGCCGTGCCCACGCGCTGCTGGAAAGCGGCAAGGCCAAGGGCAAGATCGTGTTAGAGGGGTTCTAGAAAACGGCTGTCAGTGTCGTCTGTTACTTATGTAAGTAATGGACGACACCATTAGTCCGAGAGTTGACCTTTGTCATCTCTGTGAGCGCATACGGGTTTATATTGGCCGCCTTTGCCACGATTCTTTTACGTGAGGAAGTCAGCAATGAAGATCCTGATAAAAGCGTTAGCAAAAAAATCCCAGTGGGAGGTCCGCCTGGACCAGCGGTCGATTATTTTTCACACCGAAGCCGAGGCCCGTGCCTTCGCCGACACCTTGCAAACCCGCATCCAGGCCCCCCACCGCTTTCCACTCAGCCAGCAACGCGCCGCCGGCTGATCGGCTCTTCAGACCTGCGCCTGCGCGGCCCTTGCCCGTTGCAGGCGCAAAGTCGCCATCGCAATCGTCACCGCCAGCACCCCGCACAGGCTGATGACCATCGCCATCGGCATGGCCGTGCCGTCGTGCAACACCCCGACCAACGATGCCGCCCCCGCCGCCACACCAAATTGAATGCACCCGAGCAAGGCCGAGGCGCTGCCGGCACGCGCGCCTTGCCCGTTCATGGCGCACGCCGAGGTGTTGGGCAGAATGCAACCCAGGCTGGCGATACAGATAAACAACGGCACCAGCAACGGCCACAGGGCTTCGGTGCGCAGCGCTGCAATCCCAAGCAGCGTCAGCGCCGCCGCCACGTAAACCCACACCGTACGCGAGAGCAGAAACGCCGGGCCGCGTTTGGCCAGTAACCGCGCATTCAACTGCGCCACCAGGATAAAACCGGCGGCATTGGAACCGAACAGCCAGCCGTAATGCTCGGCGGGCACGCCATACAGTTTGATGAACACGAACGGTGAACCGGCGATATAGGCAAACATCCCGGCAATCGAGATGCCACCGGTCAGGGCGTAGCCCAGGTAAACCCGGTCCGACAACAGCGCGCCGTAGCGGCGCAACGAGCCGGACAACGGCTGGCGCGGCTGATGCGCCGGAAAGGTTTCCGGCAAGCCCACCGCCACCGCAATGGCCGCCATCACGCTGAACAGCGACAGCGCCAGGAAAATCGACTGCCAGCCCCACAGCCCCACCATCAACCCACCCGCCAGCGGCGCAAGGATGGGCGCCAGGCCTGTGACCAGCATCAGTTGCGAATACACCTTGGCCGAGCCCACGGCGTCGCATTTGTCACTCACCACCGCCCGCGAGATCACCATGCCCGCGCAACCGCCGAGCGCCTGCACGAAACGCGCACCGATCAGCCATTCCAGGGACGGCGCATAGGCACAGGCGAAGGACGCGAGGGTAAACAGCGTCACACCGCTGAGCAGCGGCACGCGCCGGCCAAAGCGGTCGGCCAGCGGGCCGTAGATCAATTGGCCGATGGCCAACCCCGCGAAATACACCGCCAGGGTCAGTTGGACATGTTTTTCGTCGGTGGCAAAAGCGCTCGCGATGGCCGGAAAGCCCGGCAGGTAAAAGTCGATCGCCAACGGCGCAAAGGCGCTCAAGGCGCCGAGGATCAGAATAATGCGAAGGTTCATCAGGCACCCAAGTGAGTCGGCAGCCCGACAGTCTAGCCGCGCTTGGGTGCCTTGAACATTAAGATAGCTCGCTAACTATTAAAAATCAGACCACGGTGTAGCCTTCTTCCTTGATCAACTGTGCGATGGCTTCGCGCTCCAGTTGGCTTTGCACCCTGACCTGCTTCGCCGCAAGATCGACCGTCACCTCGGCATCTGCATCCTGGCTGTGCACCGCCTGGGTCACCGCCCGAACGCAATGGCCGCAGGTCATTCCTTCAACATTGAATATTTGCATGACAAGACTCCTTGGATGAGGTTGAACCCAGTCTCGACCTTGCCACGATGGCAAGGTCAAGTTTCAGAAACGTCGGCCGGGCTGGTATTCGGCGGCGACGTCGGCCAAGCTTCAACTTTATCGATGTGACCCACGGAGCATTCGCCATGCGCTGGTCTTTTTTTGCCCTTGCCGGCCTGATGAGTTTTTCTGCCGTTGCGCCCGCCGCTGAAGACTACGCGGTGCTGATCATTTCCCGGGAGCGCCTGGAAGTGCCGACGTCCTGTGAAATCGGCCTGTATATCCAGGATCAACTGGCCGGCCGCCTGTTTCAGGAAGAGTCCACTTCATTCAACCTGCCTGCCGGCAATGTGTCACTGCGCCTGAAACTGCTGCCGGGGCAATCGCCGGGCTGTCTGCCCGGCATGCTCGCCCCGCCCGCCCAGAACATCACGCTCAAGGCCGGCGACGTGCGCAAGCTGCGGATTGCCCAAGGCCCGGACGGCATGTACCTCAAAGCCGCCGAGTTGGGCTATTAAGCTAAGATTTAAAGACGCTTGACCTTCCCCACAGGTCAAGGTTGATGCTGGGGGCACTGTTTTGCGGAGGACTGCCCCATGAATGGAACCACCACCTTTGACCTGCCCATCGGCGGCATGACCTGCGCCAGTTGCGCCGGCCGAGTGGAGCGTGCGCTGGGCAAGGTGCCGGGGGTGCAACGTGCCAGCGTCAACCTGGCCAACGAACGCGCCCACATCGAGGTAATCGGCCAGATGGACCCCGGCGTGCTGATCGCCGCCGTCGACAAAGCCGGCTACACCGCCAGCCTGCCCCAGGCTGACACCGCCACCCAGGCCGATCAAGTCCGGCACCTGCATCGCGAACGCTGGGCGCTGATGCTGGCGATCGTGCTGGCATTGCCCCTGGTGCTGCCGATGCTGGTCGAACCCTTCGGCTTGCACTGGATGCTCCCCGCCTGGGTGCAGTTCGCCCTGGCGACACCGGTGCAATTTATCCTCGGTGCGCGTTTTTACCGGGCCGCCTGGAAAGCCGTGCGCGCCGGCGCGGGCAATATGGACCTGCTGGTGGCGATCGGCACCAGTGCCGGTTACGGCCTGAGCGTTTATCAATGGCTCACCCGGCCCGCTCCGCATTTGTATTTCGAAGCCTCGGCCGTGGTGATCGCACTGGTGCTGCTGGGTAAATACCTGGAGAGCCGCGCCAAGCGCCAGACCGCCAGCGCCATTCGTGCCCTCGAAGCCTTGCGCCCCGAGCGGGCGGTGCGCGTGTTGGAGGGCAGTGAGGAAGAGGTCGCCATCACTGCGCTCAAGCTCGGTGACCTGGTCATGGTAAAGCCCGGCGAACGCTTCCCGGTAGACGGCGAAGTCGTCGATGGCCAAAGCCATGCCGACGAAGCGCTGATCAGCGGCGAAAGCCTGCCGGTGCCGAAACAACCGGGCGACCGGGTCACCGGTGGCGCGATCAACGGTGAAGGTCGCCTGCTGGTGCGTACCCAGGCCCTGGGCGCGGAAAGCGTGTTGGCCCGGATCATCCGCCTGGTCGAGGACGCCCAGGCCGCCAAGGCACCGATCCAGAAACTGGTGGATAAAGTCAGCCAGGTCTTCGTCCCGACGGTGCTGGTAGTGGCATTGCTCACCCTCGCGGGCTGGTGGCTGTACGGCGCGCCCCTGGAGAGCGCAATCATCAACGCGGTCGCGGTGCTGGTGATCGCCTGCCCGTGCGCCCTGGGCCTGGCGACGCCGACGGCAATCATGGCCGGCACCGGCGTCGCTGCACGCCATGGCATTCTGATCAAGGACGCCGAGGCGCTGGAGCATGCCCATGCGGTGAGCGCCGTGGTGTTCGACAAGACCGGCACCCTCACCTCGGGCGCGCCGAGAATCGCCCATCTGGCGGCGGTGGACGGCAACACCTCGCGCCTGCTGCAACAGGCGGGAGCCCTGCAGCGTGGCAGCGAGCACCCGCTGGCCAAGGCGGTGCTGGATGCCTGTGACGAACAGGGGCTGCACCCGGCTGACGTCAGTGCCAGCCAGTCCCTGACCGGACGCGGCATCGCCGGCACCCTGGACGGCCGGCAACTGGCCCTGGGCAATCGACGCCTGCTGGAAGAAACCGGCCTTGACGCCGGCGCGCTGAGTCAGCGCGCGACTGAATGGGAAGCCGAAGGTCGCACCCTGTCCTGGCTGATCGAACAAGGCGCACATCCGCGCGTGCTGGGCCTGTTCGCGTTTGGCGACACGCTCAAGCCCGGCGCACTGCACGCCGTGCAGCAACTCAAGGCCCAGCACATCAGCAGCCACCTGCTCACCGGCGATAATCGCGGCAGCGCGCGAGTGGTCGCAGAGGCCCTGGGCATCGACGATGTCCACGCCGAAGTGCTGCCCGCCGACAAAACCGCCACCGTGACCGCCCT
>NZ_CVTX01000048.1:0-7680 GCF_900005715.1 Pseudomonas sp. 34 E 7 | reverse complement strand
TCGGCCGCAGCTACCGGCTGATGGTCGAAGGCCTGATCGACGTGTTGCGTGCCCGCGCCAGCCTCAAGGGCGAATTTCGCATGCAGCAAACCATGATCCGCCCCGCCGAAAACAACCCGTTGAAATTCGCTCCGAATGCCGACGAAGCGTTACTGCTGCTGCTTCGTCACGGCAATCCGGCCTTCATGGCGCCGGACGTTGCCGTGCGTGACAGTTTCGACGACCTGCGCGCGCACCAACTGGCCGTGATGGCGGGTGTGGAAGCGGCGCTCAAGCACTTGCTGCTGCGCTTTGAACCGGCGCAATTGGAGGAACGCATGGGCAAGCCCGGTGGCCTCTCAAGTATTTTCAACGGCTCGCGCCAAGCCCAGTACTGGCAGCAATTCACCGAGCTCTACAGCAATATTTCCCGCGAGGCCCAGGAAGATTTCCAGGACCTGTTCGGCCGCGAATTCAGCCGGGCCTACGAAGCGCACAGTGCACGACAGCGACGCTGAACCGCGTCGCAGTAATGGATAAAACGGATAGCTAAACACGTCATTGAGGACGCAGGATGATTCCCAGGTTTTTACTTGCAGCCGCCACCGCGCTGCTGCTGACGGCGTGTGCCAAAGACGCGACCAAACCCGAAACCGCCGCCGACGCTGAAGCGGACACGGCCGCCGTCGAGCTGCATTTTCACGCAATCGCCGGGCTCAACCCCGGTGCCAGCGGCCAGCCCGCGCCGGTGCGGGTGCGCATTTTCGAGCTGAAAAACGCCGCGACGTTCGCGCGCTCCGACTACTTCGCCCTGGCTGACCGTGCGCAATCCACCCTTGGCCTGGACCTGCTGGACCAGGACGAAGTGGTGATCCAGCCCGGCCAGCAACTGAGCATTCAGCGCGATCTTGACCCGGCCACCCGGCAGATCGGCCTGCTGGTGGGCTACCGCGAGCTGGACCGTGCGCAATGGCGCGCCGTCATCAACGTGCCGCCACGCCAATACAGCGAATATCAGATCAGCCTCGATGTGCGTGCGGTGCGCGCCGACGTCGTGGCTACCCCCTCCAGCCCAGCCCAATAACAAGCAATCGGAGCCCCCATGTCCTGGAACAATCGCGTGGTCTGGTCGGAAGGCATGTTCATCGGAACGCAGCACTTCCAGCAGCATGACCGTTACCTGGAAAACCTGATCGACGCCCGCAGCCGCCCTTTGTCCGCGGGTGCCTGGGGTTTTTCCGAGTTGCTGATCGACCAGGGCCTGCTCGCCCAGGGCAAGCTGGCAATCGTGTCGGCCCGTGGCCTGCTGCCTGACGGTACGCCGTTCAATATCCCCCAGGACGATCTGGCGCCGAGTCCGCTGAACATCGACGACAGCCTGCGCGACGGCCTGGTGTACTTGGCCCTGCCGCTCAAGCGTGCCGGTGCGCGTGACACGGTGGATGAAGGCGAGGCGTTGGAAGCCGCGCGTTATGTGAGCCAGGTGCGCGAAGTGCGCGACGATAACGCGCCCTTCGAAAACCGCGCGCCGGTGGCCGTGGGTTCCCGCGCCCTGCGCCTGCTGACCGCCCAGGACGGCATCAGCGACTACGCCGCCATCGGGCTGGTGCGCATCAAGGAAAAGCGCGCCGACCGCGCACTGGTGCTCGACGACACGTACATTCCGCCCGTGCTGGATGTAGCTGCGAGCAAGCCGCTGACGGCCTTTCGCAGCGAACTGCTCGGCCTGCTGCACCAGCGTGGCGAAGCCCTGGCCGGCCGCGTGGTCGCGTCGGGTGCCGGTGGCGCATCGGAAATCGCTGACTTCATGCTGCTGCAACTGGTCAACCGCGCCCAGCCGCTGATCCAGCATGTGAGCCAGTTGAGTCCGTTGCACCCGGAGCGTTTCTTCAGTGAGCTGGTGAGCCTGGCCGGTGAGTTTTCGACATTCTCCACCTCTGGCCGCCGCCCCCAGGAATATCCGCAGTACCAGCACGACGATTTGGCCCTGAGCTTCACCCCGGTCATGGCCGCCCTGCGTGAGGCGCTGTCGATGCTGATCGACAGCAAGGCCACGCCGATTCCGATTGTGGAGAAAGCCTACGGCATCCATGTGGCGATGCTGGCGGACAAGACCCTGCTCGACAGCGCCAGTTTCATCCTCGTGGTACGCGCCGACGTGCCCGGCGAAACCCTGCGCGCGCGCTTCGGCCAGCAGAGCAAAGTCGGCGCGGTGGAGCACATCCGCGACATGGTCAACCTGCAATTGCCGGGCATCGGCCTGCTGCCATTGCCGGTGGCGCCACGCCAATTGCCCTACCACGCGGGCAGCACCTATTACGAGCTGGACCGCGGCAGCGAGCACTGGCAGCAGTTGAGCAATTCCGGCGGTTTCGCCTTCCACATCGCCGGGCAGTTCCCGGGCTTGAACCTGGCCTTCTGGGCGATCCGAGGATAATCCGCGATGCATCCCAATGATGATGACCGCACTCAGTTCATGCCGCGCCCGGGCGGCCGAGCACCCGAACCTGCGCGCGCGGAACCTGCACCGTTGTCGATGCCGGCCGCGCCGATGCTCACCGGCAAAAGCCAGGGCCTCAACCCGCTGGAAAGTGCCGCCGGCCCCTTGCTGGCCTTGCTGACGCGGTTGCGCAACACCATCGCGCACCCGGCGCCGGCCAGTTTGCGCGCGCAATTGCTGGCCTATCTGCGCCAGTTCGAAGAGCGCGCCGAAGCCGCCGGCGTGGCGCGCAACGAGGTGCTGCTGGCCCGTTACGCGCTGTGCACCGCCCTGGACGAAGCCGTGCTGAGTACGCCCTGGGGCAGTACCAGCGATTGGGGTAAACAGAGCTTGCTGATCACCGTGCACAACGAAGCCTGGGGCGGTGAAAAGGTCTTTCAACTGCTCGACCATTGCCTGCAAAGCCCACGGGAACGCCTGTACCTGCTGGAGCTGCTGTACTTGTGCATGTGCCTGGGGTTTGAGGGCCGCTACCGCGTGATGAACGACGGGCGCAGTCAATTGGAAGCCTTGCGCGAGCGCACTGCCGCCGCGATTCGCAGTGCCCGTGGCGAACACGAGCGTGAGCTGTCGCCGCACTGGCGCGGCGTGACCGTGGCGCGGGATCGCCTGGCGCAATTCATGCCGCCGTGGATCGCCGTGGCGATTGGCCTGGCGCTGTTGCTGGTGCTGCTGTTTGGCCTGCGCATGAAGCTGGCCTCGGATGCGGAGCCGGTGTTCAAGAATATCCATGCCCTGGGCGAGATTCCGGTGCAGGCCATCGACCGTCCGGTGGCGCAACCGAAAGTGATCGAGCGGCCGCGCCTGGCCGGCTTTCTGGCTGAAGACATCAAGGCCGGCCGCGTGGCCGTGGAAGACAAGGTCGACCGCTCTGTGGTGACGATTCGCGGTGATGAACTGTTTGCGTCCGCCAGTTCCAGCATTGTCGATGACTACCAGCCGCTGATGCTGCGCATCGCCGACGCCATTCGCAAGGTCAAGGGTCAGGTGCGTGTCACCGGTCACAGCGACAACCGTCCGATTGCGACGTTGCGCTTCCCGTCGAATTGGGCGCTGTCCGAAGCGCGGGCCAAGTCGGTGCTGGAGATCCTGGCGGCCAAGACCGGCCAAGGTGACCGCTTCAGCGCCGAAGGCCGCAGCGACACCGAGCCGTTGGCGACCAACAGTACTGCCGAAGGCCGTGCCCGCAATCGTCGGGTTGAAATCACCGTATTGGCGGAGGGCGTCGAGTGAAGGCGTTTTTCAGTTTCATGATTCGCTGGGTGATCCCTGTGCTGGGGTTGATCGCCCTGGGCCTGATCATCTGGTTTGTCGGGCCGTTGCTCGACGTATTGGTGCCCGAGGGACGCCGCTGGGCGCTGATCATCCTGGTGTTCGCGCTGTGGATTGCCTACCGCGTGTTGCGCATCATCCAGGCCCGCCGCCAGGCCGCCG
This sequence comes from Pseudomonas sp. 34 E 7, assembly GCF_900005715.1. Taxonomy (NCBI): domain Bacteria; kingdom Pseudomonadati; phylum Pseudomonadota; class Gammaproteobacteria; order Pseudomonadales; family Pseudomonadaceae; genus Pseudomonas; species Pseudomonas sp. 34 E 7. The sequence goes on along the minus strand of NZ_CVTX01000048.1, from coordinate 3,767 downwards.
AAGTGATGCGCAGCCTGGCCGCCGAAACCCCGGCCGACCCCAACAGCGTGGCCACCGCCGAAGAGCTCTCGACCCTGCGCCAGCGCATGGACGAAGCCCTGACGCTGCTCAAGAAAGCCAAGCTCGGCGGCGACGAACGCCGCAATCTGTATGAGCTGCCGTGGTACGTGATCATCGGCCCGCCGGGTTCGGGCAAGACCACCGCACTGGTCAATTCCGGGCTGCACTTCCCGCTGGCGGCGCAATTGGGCGCCGGTGCGGTGCGCGGCGTCGGCGGCACGCGCAACTGCGACTGGTGGTTTACCGACCAGGCCGTGCTGCTCGACACCGCCGGGCGCTACACCACCCAGGACAGCAACTCCACAGTGGATAAAGCCGCGTGGCTGGGCTTTCTCGACCTGCTGAAAAAACAGCGCTCGCGTCGACCCATCGACGGCGCCTTCATCGCCATCAGCCTGTCGGACCTGCTGCTGGGTACAGACGCCGAGCGCGCCGCCCATGCCGCTGCGATTCGCCTGCGCATCCAGGAGCTGTATACCCAACTGGGCGTGCGCTTCCCGATCTACCTGATGCTGACCAAGCTCGACCTGGTGCCGGGTTTCATGGAGTTCTTCGACAACCTGAGCAAGGAAGAGCGCGCCCAGGTGTGGGGCATGACCTTTGCCCTGGACGACGGCAAGCACAGCGACAGCCCGCTGGTGCACCTGCAAAGCGAATTCGCCGGTCTGGAACAGCGCCTCAACGAACGCCTGGTCGAACGCCTGCAACAGGAACGCGATCCGGCGCGGCGCGACCTGATCTACGGTTTCCCGCAGCAATTGGGCGCCTTGAAGGACTGTCTGCAGAGCTTCCTTGAGGGCGTATTCAAACCCAATGCCTTTGAAGAGCGCGTGCTGCTGCGCGGCGTGTACTTCACCAGCGGTACCCAGGAAGGCAGCCCGATTGACCGCCTGATCGGCACCATGGCCCAGAGCATGAACCTGGACCGCCAGCACCTGGCGCGCCAGAGCGGCACCGGGCGCAGTTACTTCATCGAAAAACTCTTCACCGCCGTGGCCTTTGCCGAACGTGGCCTGGTCGGGGTGAACCCGAAAGTCGAGCGGCGCCGCAAGTGGCTCGCCCGGGGTGTCCTCGCGGCCACGGTGGCCTTGGTGGTGGTGGTCAGCAGCCTGTGGTGGGTGAGTTATCGCGCCAACCAGGCGTATATCGCCCAGGTCGATCAGAAGGTCGCACCCCTGGGCCAGACCGTGCAGAACCTGAGCCCGGCGCAGCGTGACGTAGTGGCCGTGCTGCCCTTGCTCAACGCGGTGAAGCACCTGGCCGGGGATTCGCCAAGCTGGTCAGAGGGGCTGGGGCTGTACCAGGGCGACATGCTCGAAGCCGAATCTGCAAGCGTCTATCGCAAGTTGCTGATCGCGGTCTTCGCCCCGCGCCTGGTCACGCGCATCGAAGAGCAACTGCACGGCGGCGGCAACTCGGACTTCCTCTACGAAGGCCTCAAGGCCTACCTGATGCTGGCCGACAATGAGCATTATGACCCGGACTTCATCAAGGCCTGGATCGCCCTCGACTGGGACCGCAACCTGCCACGCGACCTGCCGGCCGATCAGCGCCAGGCCTTGACCGGGCACTTGCAGGCACTGTTTGACCGTCACCCACCGAATGCGCGTCTTGACCCACGCCTGATCGACGACCTGCGCCGCCAACTGCAACAACTGCCGGTGGCCCAGCGTGTCTACGACCGGGTCAAGCGCCAGAAACTGCCTGAAGGGGTACCGGACTTTCGCCTCAACGAAGCGGCCGGCCGTGATGCCGCACTGGTGTTCAGCCGCAAGAGCGGCAAGCCGTTGGGCGAGCCGTTGAGCGGGTTTTTCACCGCCAAGGGCTATCGCCAGGCGTTTTTGCTGAGCAGCCTGAACCAGACCGGCACCCTGGCTGAAGAGCAATGGGTACTGGGCCAGGCACAGGCCGACCAGCAGAACGTGGTCAGCCTGGCCGCGGATGTGCGCCGCCTGTATTTCCAGGACTATCAGCGCCAGTGGGACGCGTTGCTCGCCGACATCGACTTTGTGCCGATCACCAGCGTGGCCCAGGCGGCCGATGTGCTGCGGGTGATTTCCGGCCCCACCTCGCCGTTGAAGAAACTGTTGGTGGCAGTGGCCAGGGAAACTGACCTGCAGGCCGAAGAACGCCAGTTGGCCGCCAAGGGCGTGCCGGTGGAGGGCGGCGTCGACAAGCTCAAGGAGCGTCTGGGCAGCCTGCTGGGCCAGGAGCAGCCGAGCGCCAGCGCGCCCGCAGCGGCGGATGATCCGGTCACCGCGCACTTTGCCGAACTCAACAGTATCGTCAGTAAAAACGAAGGCGAGCCGGCGGCTATCGACGGACTGCTGGCGGATATGAATGCGCTGTATGTGCAGGTCAGTGCAATGGTCGGTGCCAGCGGCGATGCGTTGCTTGGCGAAGCGAAGAACCAGGCGGCGGCTGCGGCCACGCGGGTCAGCCTGAATGCCGAGCGCCAACCGCCGCTGGTGCAGGGCATGGTCAAGTCGGTGGTCAATTCCACCACCAACAGCATGATGGGCGGGGTGCGTAACCAGCTGAACGCGGCCTGGGCCAGCGAAGTGGTCAACGTGTACCGCCAGTCGCTGGCCGGGCGCTATCCGATGTCGCCCGGCAGTGCGCGGGACGCGACCCTGGATGACTTCGGCCAGTTCTTCGGCGTCGGCGGGGTGATGGATAACTACTTCCGCAAGTACCTGCAGCCCTATGTGGACACCTCGGCGCAGACCTGGCGCTGGCAGCCGGGCGCGGCGCAGAAGCTCGGTATCGCGCCGGGCGTGCTGCAGACCTTCCAGCGCGCGGCGGCTATTCGTGATGCGTTCTTCAGGTCCGGGGGCACGCAACCTGTGGTGCGCTTCGAACTCAAGCCGGTGTCGATGGACCCGACCATCACCCAGTTCCTGCTGGACCTCGACGGCCAGCAACTGAGCTACGACCACGGCCCGAGCCGCCCGGTGGCGATGCAATGGCCGAACCCCGGCAGCATTGGCGTGGTGCGTATTTCCATCATGCCGCCGTCGGCCAGCGGGCGTTCCGGTGTGACGCTGGACGGCCCGTGGGCCTGGTTCCGCCTGCTGGAGCAATCGGACCTCACCCCCGGCAACTCGCCGGACCGTTTCAACCTGCGCCTGCGGGTCGACGGCGCGAGCATCGCCTACGAATTGCGCGCCAACAGCGCTTTCAACCCGTTCAAGAGCCGCGTGCTCAGCGGCTTCAGCCTGCCGGAGCGGCTATGACGACGCTGGGTTTCTACGGCAAGTTGGCCAGTCGCGGTGACTTTGTCAGCCGCGCCTTGCCCCAGAGTTTTATCGGCCCCTGGGACAGCTGGCTGGCGGCGGGGCTGCTCGCCAGCCAGAACAGCCTGGGCGGTGACTGGCTCAACGCTTACCTGGTCAGCCCGCTGTGGCGTTTTGTGCTGGCGCCCGGGGTGTGCGGACCGGATGCGGCGGCGGGTGTGGTGATGCCGAGTATCGACCGGGTCGGGCGGTATTTCCCGCTGGCCGTGGTGGTGTTGCTCGACCACGACACCAACCCCGCGTCTCTGGTCGGCGGGCCGGATGCCTGGTTTGAGCAGGCCGAAGAGCTGTTGCTCAGCACCCTGGACAGTGGCGCTACCTTCGAAAGCTTCAATACCGGCCTCGACACCCTGGGCGTTCCGGCGAGTGAGCCGCGTGCGGTCGACAGCCGTTTCGCCGGCCTGCAGCGCG
>NZ_CVTX01000060.1:0-22245 GCF_900005715.1 Pseudomonas sp. 34 E 7 | reverse complement strand
GGCGTCCTGCGGCAGCACCTCGCCGCCCAGTTTCAACTGCGCGGTGGCATCGCCCATGCCGCGCACGCGCAGGCACCAGTCCTGCTGTTGGTCTTCCAGCAGGTCACCGCAGCGTTTCAGCTGTTCCAGGCGCAGGGGTTCCTGGGAGGCGAGCGCCGTACCGGCGGCCAGGCTCAACAGCAGTGCGAAAGCAGCAGGGTTCAGAGGCATCAGTGGGTTCCTTGCCGGGGCCTGATAGTGCGACTGCGCCATCCGCCCCTTCGTTCAGCGTAACCCCGTTGAACTCCCCCTCAAAAGACTCACTCATAACTGACGAGGGACTGCACATGACGGATGTGACAATGACCCAACCACACTCCACCACCCCTGGCGCGCTGTTCGAAACCGACCTGCCCGCACGCCTGGACCGCCTGCCCTGGGGCCGGTTCCACACCTTGCTGGTGTTCGCCCTGGGCATTACCTGGCTGCTCGACGGTCTTGAAGTGACCCTGGCGGGTTCAGTGTCCGGTGCGCTGAAAAGCAGCACGGGCTTGAATTTCAGCAACGTCGACATCGGCCTCGCCGGTGGCGTCTACATCGCCGGCGCGGTGCTGGGTGCGCTGCTGTTCGGTTGGCTCACTGACCGCCTGGGCCGGCGCAAACTGTTCTTCATCACCCTGTGGCTCTATGTGGGCGCCACCGCCGCCACGGCGTTTTCCTTCAACCTGGAAAGCTTTCTGCTGTTCCGCTTCCTCACCGGCATGGGCATCGGCGGCGAATACACGGCGATCAACTCGACCATCCAGGAATTCACCCCGGCACGCTATCGCGGCTGGGTCGACCTGACCATCAACGGCACCTTCTGGCTGGGCGCCGCCCTCGGTGCCGGCGGTGCCATTGTGCTGCTCGACCCGCAGATCGTCGGCGGCGACCTCGGCTGGCGCCTGTGCTTCGGCATCGGTGCCGCGTTGGGCCTGGTTATCCTGGTGATGCGCCTGTGGTTGCCGGAGAGCCCGCGCTGGTTGCTGATCCACGGCCGCCACGCCGAAGCACAGCGCATTGTCGACGGCATCGAGGCGCGCCTGCGCGAGCAGGGCCATGCGCTGGCACCCGTCAGCAGTCCGCCGCTGCGCCTGCATGCCCGCGACCACACGCCATTGGCGGAAATTTTCCACACCCTGTTCGTCAGCTATCGTCGTCGCGCCCTGGTCGGCATGACCCTGCTCACCGCCCAGGCATTTTTCTACAACGCGATCTTTTTCACCTACGCGCTGGTGCTCACCGACTTCTACCAGGTGCCCGCCGAGCACGTCGGCTGGTACGTGCTGCCTCTGGCCCTCGGCAACTTCTGCGGGCCGCTGCTGCTCGGCCGGCTGTTCGACGTGATCGGTCGGCGCGTGATGATCAGCTTTACCTACGCCACCTCCGGCGTGCTGCTGGCGCTCAGCGGCTATGCCTTTCAGCAAGGCTGGTTCGACGTGACCGAGCAAGCCATCGCCTGGATGGTGATTTTCTTCTTCGCCTCGGCAGCGGCGAGTTCGGCGTACCTGACCGTGGCGGAGACTTTTCCCCTGGAGATACGCGCGCTGGCGATTGCGGTGTTCTACGCGTTCGGCACGGGGCTGGGCGGGATCATCGGGCCGACGTTGTTTGGCGAGTTGATCCAGACGCAGCAGCGTAGCAGCCTGTTGATCGGCTACCTGATCGGCGCGGCGCTGATGCTCATCGCAGCGGTGGTGCAGGCGATCTGGGGCGTGGCGGCTGAGCGCAAGGCCCTGGAACAGGTGGCGCGGCCGTTGTCGCAGGCGGCTGGGTAAGGGGGCCTTTCAACGGTGGTTGTTTACAACTGTTAACGGTTTTCGCGGGCTATTCGATTTAGGCTGTGGTACGCGAATCCCATCTGCTACAGAGCGCATTCCCATGAACCTGCACGCTATCGCCGCCACGCTTCTCGTTTTCGCCGCCGCCCAGGCGCACGCCGCCACGCCGATCACCCATGTGGCCATCTACCGGGGCCCGGCAGGCTGTGCCGATTGTTCGCAAAACGTCAAGGCGGCGCTGCTGCGTCTGGACCCGCATTACCAGATCGATTTTGTCGGCGCCGATGAACCGGTCGACATCACCCCGCAAACCCTCGCGCGCTACGACCTCTACGTTCAACCCGGGGGCGGCCAGGACATCCCGGCCGCGCTGGACAGCCTGGGCGATGCGCGCGCCGATGCCATCCGCGATTACGTCGCCGGGGGCGGGCGCTACCTGGGGTTGTGCATGGGCGCATACCTGGCCGATGACAACAACCTCGGCTTGATTACCCAGGACCTCGACAGCGAAGCAGGCCGGCCAGGCTTCGAAGTGAGCGGCATCGAAGACGCCGCCGTGCGCGTCACCTGGGACGGCAAGCCGGATACGGTGTTCTACCAGGATGGCCCGTACTTCCCCAAGGCCACCACCTCTGCCTATACCACCCTGGCCACCTACCAGAACGGCGACGTGGCGGCCGCGCGTTACACCTATAAAAAGGGCGTGGTGGTGCTCAGCGGACCCCACCCCGAAGCCGGGCAGGCCTGGTTCGAGGACGCTGACATCCCACTGGACAAGATGCCGCGTGGGAACCTGTTCGGCACGCTGATACGCAGCGTGCAAGAGTAAGGCTTGCTGGCCCGAGCGCGCCTAAAGATCGAGCCCTTTACGCCGATAACCTCCATGAACCCGCCAATCATGGACCGATTGAAATGGCACTTTCCGTCAGCGCTGCCCATTTAGCCCCAGCCAATACGCGCCTTGCGCCTTCCGAGCAGACACTCACGCCCCAGGCGCCGTCCGAGGCCGCCGGCCAGGCCTTGGCAAACGCCGGCCCGGCGGCCGTCTACCATCCCAGCGAAGCCGCCCAAACCCTGCGCGAACCCGTGCAGGTCATAGACGTCTGGGTCGGCCGCTCCGAATCGCCTGAGTTTCCTCGCTTTGCCGAGCGCTTCAATGGTGCACAAGCCGTACTGAAAAGCGCCTTCACCGCATTCGAATCAACGTTGGCCAGCACCGCACCTGACCTGGCCGCAACCGATTACGGCTTTACCGTCGAAGCCGACGGCCGCCTGAAAGTGCTCGACAAGTCCGGTCAGCTAGGCGAAGCGAACATCAAACGCCTTACCGTTCTGCTCAACGGCTCCGCTGAGCTGAAAACTGCCGCCGTGGCCTACCGCGACGCCACCATCGACATGACGGACGCGGGCTCGCCCTGGTCCGGCAGTGTCATGGGCTACTACAGCGTGACCAACGAAAACTTCGCCAAATCCATCGACCTAGCGCCGATGCTCAGAACCTACGACCCGTCGGATCTGACGGACATCAAGGACCGGTTCTTGGTGACCCAGTTGGCGTACAAGGGGGAGCGGGCGACGGAGGAGACGGAGAGGGCGATGTATGAGCGGCGTGGGTGGAGTCTCCAGGGTTGAGACAGGCATGATCAAATGACCCAGGTTTTACTTTTCTAAAGCTGATTTATTAAGGCGTGTCATGGTAATTGCAATTTGTATAGCGGCTGTTATTTTCGGTGTTTTCATAGTGCGCAAACTCTGCATGGGAAAATACTCCCACGTATCAGCAATTTCATCGTTGTTAACTTTTTTGGTCGCAGTGGCGGCGGCAGGTGTTGCTTATAATCAGCTGAATGAGTCAAGGGTCGCTGCCGCGAAGTCAATATACCGTGAGTATTTGAGTATGGCGTTATCCCATCCGCAGTTTTCGGCCGCCTCCTATCCGTTCAATAACCCTAAACTCTATAGCCTCGAGGCCGGCAAAGACCTTGAACAGTACGAGAACTATGTCGCCTATCTGATTTTTTCGGCGGAGGAGGTTTTGGAGGTTGACGACTTAAGGGCGCAGCGTGGATGGTGTGAAACTATACGAGATCAGTTCAAATACCATGCGCTGTATCTGGACAGCCGCACGCCTAATATCATGCAGTACTCCGAGGTTGTCGATAAATTGATCAGGGAAGGCATCAGCATGTACCTGCTTGAAAAAGAAGTTGATGCTTCAAATGGAAGTCCGGCGGCCAGGATAATGCTTGAGCAGCTGCGAAGTGATTGTCGGCCGTGACGCTGCGCTGGCGCATTTCAAGGACCGAAAGCGGCTAATGCCAGTCAGTTAAGCGAACACCGCTCTCTGTAGGAGCGAGCTTGCTCGCGAAAAACGTCAACGATAACGCGTGTTTCCTGAATGAACACGGTGCCTGTGAGTTTTTCGCAAGCAAGAGCCAGGCGCCCCCTCGCTCCTACAAAAAGCCTTAACTGACGGGCATTAGCCGAAAGCGGCCCCTTTCTTCGCCAGCCGGTTTACCATGCTCGCCCCGGCAGTGGTTACACGCGCTACCGACCTCATTCTTAAAGGTACCGCCATGTCCATCGACCAAATCTCCCTGCCCAAAGGCGTAGGCCCCCACGCCGCCAAACTCTTGGACGCCATCACCGGCGCTGCCACCCACGAAGAACTCAACCGCGCCGGCGGCAAGGCCGAAGGGTTCGTGCTGGGCCTGGAGTCCACCAAGGCCATCAAAAGCCCGATCGCCGAGGCGTTGTACGTGGCCTACGATGATGCGGCGAGCAATCGTGCCGGTGAGTTGAAGGGCTGAAGGTACGTGGTCCCTGATGCCGGTTGTTTTCCGCCACCAGGGCCCAACTCAGGGCAACGCTCAGGTTGTTTGCCGATCCTTACAGTCCACTGCCAGTTCGGTGAGGGCGATCATGCGCTCGTAGCGCACAATGATGAACTGCACATAGCAGCACATCACGAAGAAAAAGGTATTGATCGCCGCTATCGCCAATAACCACTCCATATGCTCAGTAATGCCGACGCTGACCAGCATGGTGTCCAGGCTTGAGAGCGCGACAACGAGCGCCAGCAAGCCGGGGAGGATACCAACCTTCTCCAGCGCGCCCGTCACCATATGCGTGCGTTTTTCCAGGCTGTCGCGCTCGCTTTTCAGTTCCAGCGCACCCAGCTTCAGCGTCTCGCGCGAGAGGGCTGCCAATTGCGGTAAATAACGGGCCTCTACCTGCATGAGCGTTTTGACGTTCAACTCCAGCAAATTGGCGAAGGGCGCGGTGAAGACTTTTTTCAGCGAGTCGCGGTAAAGCAACACCCCCAGCAACGGGTAGAAAAACATTGCCAGGTAAGATAGCGCGATCAGTCCCGCACTCACGTTGTACAACAAGTAGGTGTGAGTCCATTTACCAATAACGGTCAGCGGTATGGCCAGAATCGATGGCCCGACCAGGGCAAACCAAAAGTAGGCTCTATCGAGCCGGGCATCCCTGCCTGCCCGAGTTTGCTGGCGTTTGCTGCGCAGCGTTTGTTTGTAGGTTTGCTCGATCTCGGCGTTGATTTGCAGGTATTTTTCGATTTCGGCGGACATTGGTTCTCCTTCGTGCCTGCTTGGCGATAAGCGGTCGTGCTTCCGAAGACCGGGGGCCGACTGTCATTATTCTGAGTGGTGGTGTGACCCCAATTTTACTCGTCGCCTTTGGCCACTATCGTCCCAAACTGTCGTTCGTGAACTGCCGGGTTCAGTAAAAAGATAGTCTATTTGTAATTTCTGGAAGTTGGCAGTTTGGTGTTCGCATTATTTATAGGGTCTGGTGATGTTTAGAACCTCAGGTAAAAGTTGTATGTATATCAGGTTAAAAGCCTCATTATATCCTAGGTCCAGGAGTGGGTGATTTACTCTCAAGGCTTTTTTTACTAGGTCTAGCATTGCTAGATAAACTTTAGGGATGAGCTCTGGAATGTTAAATGATTCATGTCTTTTATGAATAAAGGTGCTTAGCTCCCTATCATTTTCCATGGAGCACTCATCAACTAAAAATTTTGCAGATTCAGAAGTGTTCCTTTCCAGTTGACTTACGTTATGTTTGATAATGTTAGCTAAGGCCCTGATAATTTGTAAGTCCTTAAGGTATATTACATCGTGATTGTTTTTTATGGGGTCGAACTTGAATTTTACATATCTCTTCAGCTCAATGGTTATATCCTCGATAGCTTTTGAAAGCGCCATAATAGAATTTTCATGTAGGGATTCGTAAAATTGATATGTTGCACTGCCGACCTCTTTCATTCGCTGCTTCAGTTCATATCTGTCCAGCTCGTTATTAGACCAATTCGTACTTGAAACCTCAGAGATTTTCTCCAATGTGGCCAGATATGATAGGGCAATGCCGCCAAGTCTAGTGTTTATGCTGGTAAAGAAGGCGAGCGCTTCGATCTGGCTGTTAATATTGGTCATGTTTAATGCTTGCTCATGGTTTGTAAGTTTGTTGTTGGCGTTAAGAGGTTTTGAAGTTGAATTCACTATCTCAAGATTGTTACAAATCGGGAGGCAGAGTATCACTGTTCAAATGTCGTCCAGACCCAGGTTTCACTAGCCTTCCAATGTCCGAAGCTTTTCCTCGAAGTAGCGGATTTGTGCAAAGTCTTCGGGGTCGACCTGTCTGAGTATTTGCAGCGCTTTTGTATAGGCCTCGCGCGCTTTGGCGGTGTCACCTTCAGCCTCGTAGACTCTTGCCAGGTTGAAATAGCGCAAAATTACCTTGGGGTGGTTCTCCCCGAACGTTGCGCGGTCACTGTTCAGCGCCTTGGTCAGGTAGGTTAGCGCTTTGTCGTACTGGCCCAGGCCGCGATAGGCGTCGCCGAGGTTGTTCCAACGGATGGCGACCGTCGGATGCCGGGGCCCGTGCAGGGCCATGTCGATGTCCAGTGCCTGCTGAAAAAGCGGCAGTGCGGCCTGGTGGTTGCCCTGGAGGTTATAGGCATTGCCCAGGTTGTTCAGTGACACGGCGACCGAAGCGTCGTGGTCTCCCACTATTCGCTTTCTCAGCGCGAGATTTTTGCGCAGGTTTTCGAAGGCCTCTTCATATCGGCCCAATTTGCTCTGAGCGGTACCGATGTTGTTATAGGTATCGGCAATCAGCAGGTCATCTGCGCTCAGAACCGCGAGGCGCATTTTCAAGGCTTTTTCATAGTAGCCCAGGGCAATGTCCAGATTGCGTTGTCGTTCGTGTAAATAACCGAGGTTGTTCCAGTAGGTCGCCTGTTGTGCGATGGATACCTGGCCATTCTGTTTAGCCGCCTCCAGTGCCTGGGTAACCAGGCGGATCGCGGTGCGGTCATCACCCCGCGCGGACACTGCCAACGCCTTGATATTCAACACCTCGGGGTTGGCCGGATCGGTTTGAAGCACGCGATCCGCTTCCTCAATCGTCGCCCGGTATTGTTGCGCTTCGAAGAGGCTTACCGCTTTGTCGCTCGCTGCCACTGTGGCGGCTTCGGCGCAACACATCATGACGAGCAGTGACCACGGTAATAGAGCTTTCAGTCCATGAAGGTGCATGAGGGGCCTTTCAACGATCCGTTATTTGCAGTGATGCTAAGGCGCTCATGGTTTACAGACAAATTTAAATGTCTGGTTTGGAACGGCGCAGCTGCATTTGGGGAAATTGGCTCAGCTTCATGCGTGTGCGGGGAAATGCGCTTGCGCCTCTTCAAGCCTCAGTAAAAATCATAATAAAACGCCCATTCCCCAGTCTCAACGTGCTTCCAGAACATCAGGCTCCCATTGTCGACCACATTCAAATTGATCTTCGCATCCGACGAAATCTGGAAGACAAACTCGAAGCCTTCGCCCGGACCCACCCCTGACTGGCAAAACGACGGATAGCCGCCAATTTTGTGCTCGTAGGTGTGAGTGACCAGATCGTAGTAGCTCTGCAGTTCGCCCGCGCGTTGCAGCTCGAGTATCGCCTGCTCAACATCAGCCGGTACGCCGCCGCCATCCCACAGCGGAAAATCTTCCGGCACGACCTGGGCGTTCAGCGCGAAGGCTTTGAGAAACGTACCCTCCACCGGCAGCACCTTGCGCACCAACATATCCTGTGGCCCGTATTCGCGGATCACCCAATTGTCGCCCATGGGCTCAAAGGGTTCGGGAAATGGATTTGAAATAAATACCGTCACCACACGCACTCCCGTTAGTAACGGGCTGATAAAGGGCAGGGCGGGCAGGTAGAACTGGGCATAGGGCAGCAACGGCTGCCCTGCCTGATTGACCGGCACGCCTTCATCGGGACTGAACAGGAAGACGTTGCCTAGCCAGCTTTCTTCGTCAGTACCGAGAGGGCGAAAGCCCCCGGCGGTGAGTTTCAGTGTGGGACGGGCCAGGTGGTGTTTGATTTGGTGGAGGTCCATGGGGGAGGCGTCCTTGCTATCAGGTATTAGCTAGGCACTCAGGCGTGCCGTCACTTCATTCAACTGTCCGGACAACCCGTGAAGGTTGTGGCTTGCCGCTTCGGTGCGCTGCACATTGTCCAGGTTGGTACTGGCAATCGAGGTGATTTCGGTGAGGTTGCGCGAGATATCTTCGGCCACAGAGGTTTGCTCTTCGGCGGCGGTAGCAATCTGACGGTTCATGTCGCGAATGGCTTCCACCGCATGGGTGATGCGCTCCAGCATGACACCGGCCTGATTCACTTGCGCGACACTTTCTTCACTGCGCGTCTGGCCGCTTTCAATCGCCTTTGCCGCGTCTTCCGCGCCGGTTTGCACGGTCTGGATGATCTGATTGATCTCGATGATCGATGTCGCCGTACGCTGAGCCAGGCTGCGCACCTCGTCTGCGACTACCGCAAAACCGCGTCCGGCGTCACCTGCACGGGCCGCTTCGATCGCCGCGTTCAGTGCCAGCAAGTTAGTCTGCTCGGCGATGCCGCGAATGACCTCCAGCACCTTGCTGATGCGACCACTGTCGGTTTCCAGGCGACGGATCACGGTGGCGGTGTTGACGATCTCGCCACGCATCTGGGTGATGGTGTGAATGGTGTTGCTCATGACTTTTTCGCCCTGCTGCGCGGACTGGTCGGCATCATCGGCCGCCCGTGCGGCATCGGCCGCATGACGTGCCACTTCCTGGGCGGTGGCGGACATTTCGTTCATCGCCGTCGCCACTTGATCGGTACGGTTGAACTGCTCGTTGGTGCCGCTGGCGATGAGGCCGGCGATGGCGCTCAACTCGCCACTGGCGCTGTCCAGGTCATTGGCGCTGCGCTGCAGGCGGCTGAAGGTTTCGGCAAGAAAATCGCGCAGGGTGTTGGCGGCCATGGCCAGTTTGCCTAACTCGTCTTTACGGGCGCTGGCCACGCGTTCGGCAAATTTGCCTCGGCTCAACTGCTCCACGTAGTCGATCAGCTTGCGGATGGGGTCAACCAAGTTGCGGTTGATCAACCAAAGGCTCAACAGGCCGATCAACAGCCCCGAGGCGAGCATCACGGTAGTCCCCAATATCACCGTGCGATCGGCTGCTGCGCTGATCAGCGCCGATTGCTCGGTGCCCTGCTTACGCAGTTCGCTGACCAGTTCGCTCATCTGATCGCTGGTGGCGCGGTCCACACCTTTGACGGCGGCGTCGCCTGCGGTCGGGTCCGCCCCGGCGGCGATATAGGCATCGCGACCTTTCTGGTAAGCGCTGCCCAACTGACGGTGTTCGTCACGCAGGCGTTCGATGCGGGTCTTGAGTTGGCCGTCCAGGCCTTTCTGGCCGGCCAGCTCGCCGAGTATCCCCTGTACGTCGCGCTGACGGTCTTCGAATTGCTTCCAGTATTTGTCCAGGTCCGCCGGCTGCTTGCCCCGCAGCAATACGTTTTTCCACTCCTGAACCTGCACCTTGAATTGCAAGTTGGCCTCATCGATCAATTGCGAAGTGTGCAACGGACCTTCGATCAGGTTGGCGTAGTTTTGCACGCCTTTGGACAGAAAATGAAAGCAGGCCAGGGCAATCAGCAATATCGCCAGCAGGCTGGCGCTCAGCAGCGTGAGGATTTGAGCTCTCAGGGATTTTTGCAGCATGGGTTGATACTCATGACAGGATTGAGGTGCGCCGGGTTGGGCGTGAAAAACGGCCAAACTTCCCTGTCTGCGGTATCGGTTGGCGGCTGTGGCCGCGCAAGCTATTAGCCTTGTCATCGGCGTGGTAGAGCGGTTCTTGAGGGGAGTTCGACCGGCGGCGTTAGGAATTTTTGTTGTGTTTCCCTTGGAGATATCCTGTTGTTTGGAGTTGAGATGAAGGGCGGCTTTCGGCCAGAAGCAGTCATCCCGTGATCACTCTACAACCTCTACGCGCAGTATCAGCCAAAAGAGCATCAACGCAGTGAGGAACAATACGGTGTGAGCGGTTTATAAAATGCTCTATTGCACAAGCGCGCGGATGGGGATGGATAAGCTGGCATATTTGAGGGTGTGCTGCTGAAAGCCGACGCGATTTTTGCAGAGAAACTCCCTGAAGAGCGGTTTAGATGCCTATTGAGCTGACCGTCGGGTCGTTGTTCGCCGCAATCCGACTTCTGGGCACTTTGCGTGAGACCAGCGTGATGGTTCAGCCTCCAGATGATTCTGCATCGCACAAAAGCTCCAGCAAGTCATTCGCCAGGGCCGCCGCTTCTTGTCGATAGTCGGTATTCCAGCGGCTCGACCAGTTAATAGGCTTTCCCTCATCCTCCCAATGCGCCAACGCAAGCCCGTTGAGTATTTCAAGCTCGAACCAAATACGCTGCCAGGCGACGGCGTCCTGGACTGACGCTGTGTCTTTCCACTGGAATTCTGTTTGCGCGACAAATGCCGCCCATGCGAACACATCTTCTGAGGCTCGCTCGCCGAGCGTTCGGAAGTATTTCGCGCTAGCCAATTAACGATTCCTTGTAGTCGTGCACCTGTCTAGTAAATGTCCATCCCCGGATACAGAGCTTCAGGTGGATGATAATCGGGGTCCTCAAACCTACTGTTCTGGTAATAGGTTTGGGCCGTCGGTCCATCACCGTTGTAGGTCACCTGCGGATTCGGCGTGAGATGCCAACCGTTTCCTTCTGTGTCGCGCTCAATCAGCGATGCGTACACCCTACAGCTGCCTGATGAGCCGGATGTCAGCCTGAACTGGTAATAGAGTCCGGCTTGGGGAGTAAACTTCGTCGAGATGTGGCAGGAGCGAGTGCGTGCCCCCTCCCAGAAAAGATCCACCTGCGTTTCGATACCGGGTCGGATCCGCGTTTCGTAATAGTCCCATGTGAGGTCTTGCCCTGCCTTGGGCATGCCCACGTCTTGTGTATGGGTGAACGGCAGGAGGCCGGTGCGAACAGCGCCGCCCGAACGTTTACCGTTTTCGTATTGGTAAACTTCGGCATGTTGCGTGTAGTCGACGATACGTACCCAGGCAGGATTGGGCTCGTTTTCGGGCGCGGTGAAGTAGTTGGTGTGGGGCAAATACTGGCAACCTGCGAACAACGGCAGCGTCAGGAAACAGAGGGTACGGCGAATAGACATAAAACAGTCCTTTACGGGATTGTTGTACAGACCACAGAACTGCAGGTGAATTTCAAGGCTGGCTCCACTCTGAAGCAAAGTCAGCCGCCATCTGTGTGTTTCGGTGGGGGCGATGGCAAGGTGTCGGCCTCAAAAGAGGTGATTAACAGCATCAGGGCCACCAGTGCACAGGCGAGCCCGGAAACCATCATTGCCACATGAAACCCGTGCTCCATCGCGGGAACAAAAAGTGTAGAAACAATCAGCGAGTCACTTGATGCCACACCATGAGCAATCACATACCGCGCAATCTCAGGCGCTTTGGCTACCCCTTGATCACGCAGCGCGGCAGCTAGCACTCGTGACGCATCGCTGCTCATGAGCGTGCCCAAAAAGGCGACGCCGATTGTCATGCCCATCTGACGCAACGCGTTCATCGTGGTAGAGGCCACCCCCATACGATCAATCGGTGCGGCGGTCATAACCGCCATGCTGGTGGCAGGTACTGCGAGACCGGCTCCGAGCCCCAGAAGCCCGAACAGGGTGCCCACAATCCAATAAGGGGTATGTGCTGTGAAGGTCACCATGGTAGACATCGCCAGCGCCGTCACGCCATAACCGGCCACCAGAAGTCTTCGCGATGTCATCACTGCGCTCAAGCGCCCGTACAAAATCGACACGCAGCCGGTGACCAGAAACTGCGGCATCATTCGCCAACCCGTTTCAACCACTGACAAGCCTTGAATCGTCTGTAAATAGATCGAGAAGAAGAACAGGCAGCTGTAGTACGAAAAACCCAGGGTAAAAGAGGCCAGGTTGACCACGGCAAACGAACGCCTGCGAAACAGCGAAAGTGGCAATAACGGTCGATCTACACACCGCTCTACAAACATAAACAAAATAAACACCACCAGGGCAACTGCCAGCGCCGCTATGGGTATCAAAGAGTTCAAGCCCGGCTGGCCGATACTGATGAGCCCATAAGTCAGGCTGGCAAGACACACGACGCTGAGCACTTGCCCTGCCGGATCCAGCGCTGTGCGCGCTTGCTGTTTGTGCTCCCTGATCCCCCAGATGCCCAGGCCTATGGCAATCATCCCAAGAGGCAGGTTGATAACAAAAATACTCTGCCAACCTATGCCATGGAGCAACAAGCCACCCAGCAATGGCCCCAGGATAAGCGCCAATGCGCTGAACGCCGACCAGCCACCAATGACGTGAGCACGCTCTTCAGCGTCTGGAAATGCATGGCTGAGAATTGGCAGGGCACCCGGGATCAGAAGCGCACCGGCGACTCCCTGCACCGCCCTCCCGAACAGCAGTAAATCCAGGTTGGATGCCATAGCGCAAACTGCTGAGCCGACAGTAAACACCCCTACACCTGCCAGCCAGGCCCGCTTATGCCCATAACGATCGGCGATTGGCCCCGAAGACAGCATGAAGGCTGACAAACAGATCGTGTATGCATTGACGACCCATTGAAGACCGGAAATATCCGTTTGCAACGCGTCTTGCAGTGTCGGTAGTGCCACGTTCACGACGCTGATATCCAGCGTAGCGAGAAACGTGCCGAGGTAGGCTGCACATAGCGCCGCTATGCGGGGAAAGCGGCGGGTGACCGGGTTATCTGAGGCGGAGCGATCAATGTTCATGCCTCATGATATTTGCCGACTGACCGTCGGTCAATGGATCATTCCAACTTTTTCCCACCTCGATTGGTTCCCTCCTTTACACTGATTTCCTTTGACGAATTGTTTGAAACGAGACGATGAAAACCAAAGCCCCCGTAAAAGCTCCGGCGACAGAACGTGCTCCCAAGCCCCGGACCAAACCCGCCGAAGTACGTCTGGATGAACTGATGGCGGCAGCCGAGAAGCTTTTTCTAGCTCAGGGGGTCGAGGCCACCACGATCAACGAGATCGTTGAGTCAGCTCAAGTGGCCAAGGGCACGTTTTATCACTACTTTTCTTCCAAGAACGAAATGCTTGACGCTCTGGCCGTGCGCTATACCGAGCGCTTCATGCTCAGCCTGGACAATGCAATGGCGCGCTGCGCTGCCGATGACTGGGAAGAGCGTCTTCGCGCCTGGATTCACGCCAACATCGAAACCTACGTCAAGACATATCGTATCCACGATATCGTCTACGTGAACCACCACCATCATGATCGTGCCAACGGCTCGAAGAACGCTATTCTCGAGCAATTGCTTGCGATTATTGAAGGGGGCAAGCTGGCCGGCAATTGGGCGCCAGAACATCCGAACGTTGTGGCATTGCTCATTTATGCGGGCGTCCATGGCGCGACTGATAACATCATCGCCGCTAATACCGAGGACTTCGCCCCGTTTGCCCATGCCGTTGCTGATGCTTGCCTGCTGATGTTACCCAACGGCGTCAAACAAGCCTGATCGGAGGCGGTACTTCGGCCAGAAGCAGACGCTCGCCAGTATATTTTGGTGCCTTATCGTTCTACTTGGCGTTGCCTCAGGATATCGGTGGCTGAAGGGAGCTACCATGTGCCTCGTAACCGACCGGGGCACATGAAATGCTCAGGCTTGCCTGGCTGGAAAGGCGCTGACCTGGCGCTATGCATACGTCCCCCCGACATCTCACGCCTGTATGCGCGAGCTTGCTCGCGAAAACCCCATCAGCCCTCCAACTCGCCAGCCCGATAAATCGCAGTGTGATTGTGAGCCACCCACGCCCTCGACGGTTTGGTTTGTTAGGATCTTTACAGGTAGGTCGACTGACTTAAGTGGAGGGTTACGCTGACATTTTCGCATGATCGGAAAAGCGTACGACAACGGTATACCAAGGAAGCTGCTTATGCGCAGACGTCACCTAGGAGCCATCCGCCACATCCAAATCAGTGATCCATTGCCATTGCCGCCTGTGCCGCAAAAAACACGACTGCATCGCTTCTTGCGGCAGGGCGAGTTTGCCGAAATCAGGCCTTGTGTCACTCATGCGAAATTGGCCCTCACTTGACCACTCGTTTGC
Source organism: Pseudomonas sp. 34 E 7 (assembly GCF_900005715.1). Taxonomy (NCBI): domain Bacteria; kingdom Pseudomonadati; phylum Pseudomonadota; class Gammaproteobacteria; order Pseudomonadales; family Pseudomonadaceae; genus Pseudomonas; species Pseudomonas sp. 34 E 7. Next base: position 7,930 of record NZ_CVTX01000060.1, on the reverse strand, counting down.
ATCGCATTTGACCAGCCATTTTCAACGGAGTGACCAGCACGAGTCGTGGTCATTGACGGCCACGAATTGCCATCAGCCCTAGATTACAACCGCATTGCCGATGGCCGCGATTGGACGCATACCACGACACGCGTTGCAGGGAATCATCCAGATCGCTCAATTTATCAGCTGTGACATCCTCGCCGGCCGAAAGCAGAAAGTGTAGTATCAGCGACCGATCAATCCGCTGATCTCTGATACCCAATATGCATGCAGCCAACAGAACATCGAACCGCTATGACGGTAAACACGTTGTAATTGTGCATGGTTATACTGCCTCGCCCAATGTGAACTGGTTTCCGTGGTTGGCGGAGGTGCTACGGGAGCAAGGCGCGCAAGTTAGCATTCCAGCTATGCCTGATTCGTTCAATCCTGATCCAATAAAATGGGCATTGGCGTTGCAGCAATCACTGCCAGCAGCTGACACAAACACGATCCTCATAGGGCATAGTCTTGGATGCATCGCTGCTCTACGGCACTTGTTGTCCTTACCCGCACACACCCTAACTGGCGGAGTCTTGCTGGTCTCCGGCTTCGATAGAACGGTGTCTACGTTGCCAGAGCTACACGCCTTCACAGATGCACCGCTGGACCACGCGGAAGTTTGCCGTCGTACACAGAAAATCATCTCGCTGTTTTCCGACAACGATTCAATTGTTGAGCCGGCAGCATCTATCGAACTGTCCCGCAACCTCAAAGCCGAGCAAGAAGTCGTTAGTGGTGGGGGACATTTTCTCGACCGCGAGGGATTTGTACAGTTTCCAGAAATATGTACGGTTATTGCGAGGCTTCTTGGGCACGAGACACAGATTTAGCCGCTGGCGTATCCACGGGACACGCACTCGTTACTGCTTCACGCTCCAAGCCGGACGCTATTACCAATTCATGCTGACATCCGGTTCGGGCGGGACATGTACGTTGTATCCGTCGCTGATCGAACGCGACAAAGATGGGACCGGATGGCATCTGACTCCCAATTCTGAGGTGACGTACGAAGGCGAGGGGCCTACTGCCAAAATGCATTACAACAATAGTCGTTTTGAAGATCCCGATTACCACCCACCTGCGGATCTTTATCCTGGCATCGATGTTAACTGAAGGGCGTGTGATTCACGCCTAGCCGATGGCTGCCACTTACGGATCAATGTCAGGGGATATTTTATGGGTGCCAGGACGTACTGGCTCAGCGAGAGCGAACAAGCGTCGGAGAATCTCTTTGCATGGTCGGCTTTTGTCGCGCAAACCATCGCGCAAATTCTGCACTGAACCATCCACGAAAGGTTCGAACGAATCCAAGCCCAAGCCGTTCTGGTCTCGGCGTGTAAAAGACGCAATGGCAGTTTCGGATCGGACGCTGCCTAGGGCATTAGGCAACCTTGACAGCTTTAAGTGCAACGTCGAGCTGCGATCTGGCATTCGACTCATAGCGGCAGGCGAGCAGTCAAATTACCGAACTCTACAATGTCCGAAACGGATTCCTTCTGAGGCCTTGAGGGCTGCAACGTCTTGCGAGCGATCATCGGAAGGGGCTCCTCTTGATCAGTTGCGGTTCTCACTCGTCTTTTAACGCCGAGTCAGGAACAGGCCCGGTAGCTGCTCTAGCTACCATGTAATCCGATCAATTTCCTCTTGGTTCATCGCACGCCAATCAGTCTGGTGGATACCGTAATCAGCTTGAGCGTACTCAAGTGCCTCCTCCAGCGAAAGCATCAGATGGTCCCCTTCAATCTGCTGGCTGGTGTAATCAATGAAGCGAATCTCCATATAAACCGGTGGTTCGTCCTCACCCTCAACCTCGAGACCAAACAGCACGATAGCCGTAACACTGGGGCGATACTCACAAATGCACCGCACCTTGGCAAAGAGGTACAAGGGGGGCTTTTTCATATAGGGACTCCTTCACTGCTCAAGTGGTGCATGGGGTACAAGCGACAGCACAGGGTCGGTTGCAGCCTATCTCTACCGGCAGCTGACGACCCACAGGTGTCAGCAACCAGAGTCAGAGCGGAGGCCGGGGCTCGCGTCGTATAGCCATCGCGTTCCTGGCTACCACACCAAGATGGGAAATATATCGTGCCGCGTACTCACGACATAAGACTCCAATCCATTTTTCTCAGGATGGATTTGCAAGATCATTTGCGTACTGAAGGTGATGGTGAAAACCCCAAAACTATCAATTGAAAAAGCTTCTACATCGTGGTTTAGAAAGTCGAAAAGTAAAGGGCTTGTGGCAGCATCTTCACCATGCCCCCACTTGCATACCCTATTGATATCACAAGCGAATGGGCACTGAATTAACACGCTAGCCATATCGCCAAAAAGCAGGATCTGCGAACCGATCCCGACAGTTACACCTGTTAGCGCGGAAGGAATCATTTCGGCCAAATCTGAATCATTTATCATCGTGCCGTGCTCTTTTCATACAGGTGGTTGTTGAAGAAGCATAGGCCTGAATCGGCTCTCATTTAGTAGGCAGATCATATAACCATTTGTTAGCGCGGCCACCCAGGCTGACCGTCCGACGTTAGCGGAAGCGGCTTGGGTGACGTCAGCTTTTGGCCGAAAACGGTACTTGGATGAATGACCGCTTTTGGCCGATAGCGGCCTGTCATGGATGCCCCTCAACGCCAAACATGTTCAATGCGTTTCATGCCATCGATGCCAGACCATAAGCACAGAGGAGACAATCGCTCGAAAATTCGAGCAGTTGACTCAAGAGACAGTGGGTAGCCGCAGGGCACGAGTGGGTCGGAACGCTGACAATGCACCGAGCAAGACGCAAAGAGGTGAGCTTTTCGGCGTACTGATGCGTAAGCCAGCACAGCAGGCGTACCGAGCGTCAGGACTCCGCCCCTGGCGGATGGCCGAAATACGCCTTATACGCATGGTTGAAATTGGCAGGGTTGGCGTAGCCCAGGCGGTGGGCAATCTGTGCGACGTGCCATTTGCGCTGGCGCAGCAGGTTGCGGGCCAGTTCCAGGCGCTGTTGGCGCACGTAATCGAGCATCGACTGGCCGTACACCCGGCTGAAGGCGCGTCTGAGAGTGGTTTCACCCACGCCCAGTTCCCGTGCCAGCGCCAGAGTGCCGGGTGGGCTCATCAGGTTGGCGTCGAGCTTGAAGCGTGCTTCGTGGGCCAGGTCCGAATGGCTGCGCAACGCGGTCTCAGGGTTGGCCGGCTGTGGCGCCAGGTGCGTCGCCAGCTCGACCAACACGGCCAGGCTCAGGCTTTCCTGATTCAGCCGCTCCAACGTTCCCTGGTAAGGCGAGTGATAAAGGCGCTCGAACAAATGCCCGACGACACGGCAGCCGTGCAGTTCTGAAAAGTGCATGCCATCGTCGAGCAGCCTGGCCAGCGATTGCAGTGACGGGTCTTCTTCGGCCAATTCGCGTAGGTAGTCCCCGCCGATGCGCAGCCCGGCCATGCGCGCACGGCTGCCGGCGGGCATCTGGTCCATGGCTTCCATGCTTTCGCTCAAGCCCAGCACATGAGGCGCGCCGGGGGTGTATTCATTTAGCCGACCGTCTACCCGATGCTGCCATTGCCCACCCAGTACCTGCACGATGCATACGCTGTCGGGCAGCACCTTGTGGATACGTAACGGTTCGGGGAACTGCAAATCGCAGTCGAAATACTGCAGGTGCGACCGCACCGTCTGAGCGCGGTAATGGCCGATCGCGCTGCCGATGACCTGCCGCGCGCTGGCATCGAATACACCGGCCTCGTCCAGGGCCTCTGGGTGATCGAAGCAGAAGTGGGTGTCCAGATAGGGGTTGCGGCGGTCCATTGGTAAAAGCGTCCGTCAGAGCGGGTGGGCAGCGTTGCATGATATCGACATCGGGCAGCCCGATCAGTTGTTGTGACTCACGGCCTTATTGTTGTGCGCCACGGCCGGACCGCTTGGCAGGCGCCGGCGCTTTGATTTCAATGTCCGGCTTTGAACTGTCGAGGAAGCCATAAATGTTGATGTATCGCAAGTGGGCAGCGCTGCTGGGCCTGGTTCTGGCCGTGATCGCGGGCCTCGCCCAGGCTGACAATCGTCCGGAAGTCGCGGAAAAAGTGCTGGCCTATGCTGGCGAAGGCGGCGTGAAAGTCTGGACTCTGCGCATCGGTGCGCGCACTGACAATCAGGCGCTGGTGCAGTTGGAGGGCGTGGACCACGACTGGAACATGAAGATCCAGAAGATGACCGTGGAAAAGACCAGCAAGGACACCCGCTATTCCACCACCGTGGACGGCCAGAAATTCGTGGTACTGGTGCTGCAAAAAGGCTGGGGCGAGCTGTACCTGCCTGGCGAATCGCAGGCGCTGAACGTCGGCTATGACGAGTTCCTGTCCAGCCAAGGCAATGCACAGGCGTTTTTGACCGATTATTTGCAGGCCAACTGAGCCATGGGCCGGTTCGCGCGGTGGTCGTGGCCGCTGACGATATTGCTGCTGCCGGCGGTGCTCATGACCTGGGCCAGTGTGCAAAGCGGACGCGTCGATGACGTGCTGCGCGAAGCACAGAATATCGGCGGCGACTACGCCTGGCTGCGCGTGCGTCAGGTGCTGGCGGGGCTGGCCTACTGGCTGGCCCTCGCCGCGTTGGTGGCCGGGCCTGCGACGTGGATCAAGCTGAGGCTGGATGCCTGGCGCGCGCTGAAGTCCCGGGATTTTCTCTACGACCGCCTGTTCCTCTGCTGGCGTGCCTTGGGGCATTGGCTGGTGGCGTACACCGGGCTGTTGGTGGGCGCGTTGGCCCTGAGCCTGGTGTATGAACTGAGCTGGGGCTGGACCCACTTCAAGGCCGGTGGCGCGTTCATGCTGGTGGTGGCGGTGCCGCTGATTGCGGTGCTGTGGGCGGGATGTTTGTTGATCGGGCGTCTGCGCCAGCGATGGCATGCCCTGGATAGCCCGTCCTCGGCGCTTCTGGGGCAAAGAATCGGGCGTGACAAGGCCCCGGCCTTGTGGGCGTGGATTGAACAACTGGCCACAGCCACCTGCGCGCCGGTACCCGACCATATCGTGGTGGGCATCGACCAATCGTTTTTCGTCACCAGCGTCAATGTGGTCCTGCAACCGGCCTGCGACTTGCTCTGCGGGCGTACCCTGTACCTGCCGCTGACCTACCTCTCGACCCTGAGCCAGGCCGAGACCGCGTCGATCATCGGTCATGAACTAGGCCATTTCAGCCGCCGCGACACCGAGCGCGGCAGCGAGATCGGTGCGCAGTTCAGCCTGATGTGCCTGCACTTTGCGTGTATCCGTGCCGAGGATGCCGACCCGGCCTGGATCGAGCGCCCGGCGATCTGGATGACGCAACGTTTCCTGCATTACTTTCAACTGGCGGTGCATCACTGGGGCCGCGCTCAGGAATTGGTCGCGGATCGGGTGGGCGGCAATATCGGCGGTGAGCGTCTGTTCTGCCAGGCGCTGTTACGGGTGATCGCGTTGGACGGTGAAATCTCCACGCTGCTCGCTGAGCGTCACTCCAACCTGATCCAGGCCCTGGCCGACCACCTGAGCCACACGCCGTTGCGCCTGAACGAGGCGGCGCTGGACCATGCCATCGCGCATCCTTTCGATACACACCCGCCGACGGCATTACGCCTCCAGCAACTGGGCGTAACGCTGGATGAGGCGCTGCTGGCCGAGGCCACCCGCGTGCCCACCGAGCACGACCGACACTGGTTCAGCCAACTCACCCGTACGGCGCCGCCGGCTGCCGCGCAGCCTGGATCACCGCAGATACCAAACGCTCAAGGAGAATGACCCATGACCCAACCCTTCGATCCGCTGTCGGATCTCGCCAGTTCACTCAGCCAGGAATATGCCGATTCCCGCGACGCCCAGCGCGAGCGTGCGATGGCCGAACTCGAGCAGGTTATCCAGCGCGTACCCGAACAGACCGAATTCACCAACTCGGGCCGGTACAAGGTGCGCGGCCCGCTGTTTTTGCTGATTGCCCTGGGCTTGCTGGGGTACGCCCTGAATCGCGGGGCCACCGGCCTGACCGTGTGTGCCGCGGTGATGGCGGTGTTGTTTGTATTGATCACTTGGCAGCACCGCAACGCCGGGCAACACGCGTTCATGCGCTTGACCCGCCGCCAGCTGTTTGTAGACACCCTGAGCGCACCGTTGAATCTGGTGGACATTGTCGACGTCTGCGCCGGTGAGGAAGGCTGGCTGACGGTGCAGAAACTGATGTTGCGGCCCGATGCGCCCCTGCCTGTTCATCGCTCCGCGCGACAACTGTTCGGCAACCAGGCCCTGGCCCTGAAAAAGCCCCAGCCGCAGATCCGCATCCAATCTGCCGGCCTGATGCATGAGGGCGTTACCCTGGATTGCGATCAGGTTGCACACATCCTCAACGCCTATTGCCAAGCCGCCCACGCACAACGACAGCTTGATGCGCTGCGCCAGGGCACTCGGAGCGATTCCTGAGCGGTTGTACGGTGAAATCCGGGTCATGAAATCAGGGTCGGACCACACTTCAGATAGTGGTGGTCTGACCCCGTTTGTACGGACCCCGTTTGTACGTTTGTATGGCCCCGCATGTATGCGATGGGCAAGGCCGATAGACAGGGCATTTCACATACGCAGCATCGATTCACCGTCCATTCCACAGGGAGGATCGAATGTGCCATGCCATCCAATCAGCGGGCGCCCAAACGAATCTGCGTAATACTTGGCTTCGCTGGGAATTTGTACCACTCCTCCCGCATAGGCAACGAGCATCAACGTACTCGCGCGATGCTCATTAGCCTCCTGGAAAAGGTTACTGCTGGGCAGCAGAGCTGGGTTGGACGGAACTGACCACAAGGAGCGATCCTCAAAGCTTGACCGATCCAGTAGAAGAGCGAGTTCACTGTGTCCATGCTCCCGAGCCACCTCAATTGCGGACTTCCCTTTGGCGCTCTGCCTGGCAGCTGAACCACCGAGGCGAATGAGTTCAATGCATGCAGCCTCGCGCCCGAAATAAGCGGCTTGGTGCAAGAATGTCCAGCCGGAGGAGGGCGCCTGGTACAGGCTGCAAAGCCGGCCGAGCAAAGGCTCTTGCATCCACTGCGACATAACGCTGTCCCAGTCTCCATTTTTGGCCTGCTCGTAGATTTGACTTATCAGATAGTTCAGAGCGCTCATGCGTTTACGACCTATGATCGACAGTGTGATTCTAATCGGGATCAGGTTGCGCGGGATTATCTACGATGGAGGTAACGCTGCGACATATCAGTTTTTCATTTGTTTAAAGTCTGCCCCCTTTTTTTTATTGCCGATTGTTCATTACGGCAATTCTGTTGTGACTGACGGCCATGCAATAGGTATGAGCAAATAATTCTGTCCTAATAGGCTTTTACTGGTTCAAAGGCGTCTGTCTGATGATACGAAGCACTTTCATATTCCTTTTGGCTGCAGGCATTGGCTGCGTCCACGCGGCCGAGAAGGTGCCGTTGGCGCGCGAAATCAAGGACTGGATTATCGGCTGCGATAACACACGAACATGCACGGCCATCAGTGCCGTGCAGCAGCGCGATGACACTGGTTTTTCAACGTTCAGCGTACGAATCACACGTGAAGCCGGCCCGCAGGGCGCCTTGCATGTCGGGGTGTTCAGCTACACAAAACCCCACGGCCAGCCAACACTTGATGACAAACCCCTGAAGTCTCAATTTGAACCTGGCGAATTGAAAGAAGGCGATACACCCGAGGTGTTTGCGCTGAACGGTAAGTCAGCCCACGCCCTGATCACAGAATTGCGCAACGGGAACTACCTGGTACTGCCGTTCAAGGAGGATAAATCGTACGCATCGCTAAGCGGGATGAGTGCGGCGCTGTTGCTGATGGACTCGGTCCAGGGGCGGGTCGGCACGCAGGACGCCCTGATCTCCAAGGGGCCGGCGCCCGCTGG
>NZ_CVTX01000059.1:0-26087 GCF_900005715.1 Pseudomonas sp. 34 E 7 | reverse complement strand
CTTGAGCCAGTGCGGCCACGCCTGGGGCGCCAGTTGCATGGCCAGCCCGATGCGGCGCGCCTCCATGCGCAGCGCCATGCGCCCGCTCTGATGGCGCGAGGGACGCAGCCATGCCAAAGGGCTCAGCACCACGACAAGGATTGACACCACTATCCAGACCGTCATATGTGTACTCCCGAATTTCTAGATGAGCGGATTTGACCTGACGCAACCGCATCCGCTTGGAAAGCAGCCATACTGAACTTATTGCAGTCCCCCTGGAGGAACGCCCCATGCCCTACACACATATTCTGGTCGCCGTCGACCTGACCGAAGAGTGCGATCCAGTGATCAAGCGTGCGCAGGAATCTGCATTGGCCAATGGCGCCATACTGTCGTTGGTGCATATCGTCGAGCCCATGGCCATGGCCTTTGGCGGTGACGTGCCGATGGACCTTTCCCAGTTGCAGCAACAACAATTTGACCAGGCCAAGGAGCGCCTGGATCGTTTGATTCTCAAATACCCGCACCTGAAAAAGGAAGACTGCCACCTGACATACGGCCAACCGCGCCAGGAAATCCATCACTTGGCCAAGGAAAAGGCTTGCGACTTGATCGTGGTGGGTAGCCATGGTCGCCATGGCCTGGCGCTGCTGCTGGGCTCTACTGCCAATGATGTGCTGCATGGCGCGCCGTGTGATGTGCTGGCCGTCAAGTTGGTTAAAGACACCAGCAAGTAAGACCGATGAAGATCAAATGTGGGAGGGGGCTTGCCCCCGATAGCATTCTGTCAGTTGATATATCTGGTGACTGATACACCGCTATCGGGGGCAAGCCCCCTCCCACATTTGGATCGCATTTCATATAAAAAACCCGGTGTTCATCAAGTGAGCACCGGGTTTTTTAATACGTTGAAATTACTCAGGCATCCAACTCGGCCCAACGCTCAACCAGCGCTTCCAACTCCTGGTTCAACGTCTCCAGGGTGGCGATGACTTTGGCGGTTTCCGCCGCCGGGCGCTGGTAGAAACCGGCGTCAGCCATCTCTGCCTCTACTGCGGCAATCTGCTGTTCCTTGGCGTCGATATCACCCGGCAAGGCTTCCAGCTCGCGCTGCAGCTTGTAGCTGAGCTTTTTCTTGGCCGAAGGCGCAGCTTCCTGTGCCGGAGCAGCGGCGGCCACGGGCGCGACGACCGCAGAGGTCAGGTCGGCCTTGCCGGACTTGCTTTCGGTCACGCCCAAAAGGCGCGGCGAACCGCCCTGGCGCAGCCAGTCCTGATAACCACCGACGTACTCGCGCACCTTGCCCTCGCCTTCGAAGACCAGGGTGCTGGTGACCACGTTGTCGAGGAATGCCCGGTCGTGACTGACCATCAGCACGGTGCCGTTGAAGGTCAACAGCACTTCTTCGAGCAACTCGAGGGTTTCCACGTCGAGGTCGTTGGTCGGTTCGTCGAGTACCAGCAGGTTCGCCGGCTTGCTGAACAGCTTGGCCAGCAGCAGGCGCGCGCGTTCGCCACCGGACAAGGCTTTCACCGGGGTACGCGCACGTTGCGGGCTGAACAGGAAGTCGCCCAGGTAGCTGAGGACGTGGCGGCTCTGGCCGTCGATGTCGATAAAGTCGCGACCTTCGGCGACGTTGTCGATGACGGTTTTCTCCAGGTCCAACTGGTGGCGCAACTGATCGAAGTAGGCGACGTCGATACGCGTGCCCTCTTCCACCGTGCCGCTGGTCGGCTGCAGACCGCCGAGCATCAGCTTGAGCAAGGTGGTCTTGCCGGTGCCGTTGGCGCCCAGCAGACCGATACGGTCGCCGCGCGCCAGGACCATGGAGAAGTCCTTGATCAGGAACGGACCTTCCGGGTGATGGAAGCTGACGTTCTCCAGCACCATGACCTGCTTGCCCGACTTGTCGGCCGTGTCGAGCTGGATATTGGCCTTGCCGGTGCGCTCGCGACGTTCGCTGCGCTCCACACGCAGTGCTTTCAACGCACGCACGCGGCCTTCGTTACGGGTGCGACGCGCCTTGATGCCCTGGCGGATCCAGACTTCTTCCTGGGCCAGTTTCTTGTCGAACAGCGCGTTGGCGGTCTCTTCAGCCGAGAGTGCGGCTTCCTTGTGCACCAGGAAGCTGGCGTAGTCGCCGTTCCAGTCGATCAGGCCGCCACGGTCCAGTTCGAGGATGCGGGTGGCCAGGTTTTGCAGGAAGGAACGGTCGTGCGTGATGAACAGCACGGCGCCCTGGAAATCCTTGAGGGCTTCTTCCAGCCAGGCGATGGCGCCGATATCCAGGTGGTTGGTCGGCTCGTCGAGCAGCAGCAGATCCGGTTCGGACACCAGGGCCTGGGCCAGCAGCACGCGACGACGCCAGCCGCCGGACAACTGGGCGAGGGTCTTGTCGGCCGGCAGTTGCAGGCGGCTCAGGGTGCTGTCGACCAGTTGCTGCAAGCGCCAGCCATCGCGGGCTTCGAGGTCTTGCTGGACGTGCATCAGCTTGTCCAGGTCGGCTTCGGTGACGCAGTTCTGCGCCAGGTGATGGTATTGCGCAAGCAATTCGCCAACGCCGTCCAGGCCTTCGGCGACCACGTCGAACACTGTCCGCTCGTCGGCTACCGGCAATTCCTGCGGCAATTCGCCAATCTTGAGGCCCGGAGCGCGCCAGACAGAGCCCTCATCGGGCTTCTGGTCGCCTTTTACCAGCTTCATCATGCTCGACTTGCCGGTGCCGTTGCGGCCGATGATGCACACCCGCTCACCACGGGCGATCTGCCAGGACACCTTGTCCAACAACGGCATAGCGCCGAAAGCAAGGGACACATCGCTGAATTTGAGCAGGGTCATACGCTTCTCCAAAAACTGGGCGCGCATTCTACCTGAGTTGAGGGTGGGATGCGGCCTGCATTTTCGCTGCCGACACGTTCTGCAGGACATTTGCCGCGAACTTGAACCAACCGGCCGGCAAAGCTTTCGCCGGTCGCTGGCAAAAGGCTAAGCTAGGGGCAATCAGTGTCGGCGATGCCGGTGCTAGTCGTGATTTCTCTGCACGGACGTCTCATGCGCAGTCGCCTTTTCAACTTTTTATCCTGTCTGCTTCTTTCCACCACCGCCGTTCAATCTGCCCAGGCCGTGGACCTCACCACCCAACGTCAATATTACGATGAAGCCAAGCGCGCCCTCGCCAAGGGCGACAGCGGCCCCTACATGCAATACAGCCAGGCCCTGGCCGACTACCCGCTGACGCCGTACCTGGCGTATGACGAACTGACCGCACGCCTTAAAACCGCGAGCAACCAGGAAATCGAACAGTTCCTCGCCAAAAACGGCGACCTGCCCCAGGCCAACTGGATGAAGCTGCGCTGGTTGCGCTGGCTGGCCGACCGGGGTGACTGGCAGACCTTTGAAAAGTACTACGATACCAAGCTCAATTTCGTCGAGCTGGACTGCCTGCACGGCCAGTACCAACTGACCCACAACCTCAAGGCCGAAGGCTACAAGACCGCCGAGAAGCTGTGGATGACCGGCAAATCCCAGCCGGCCGCCTGCGATGTGACCTTCGGCCAGTGGGCCTCTGACGGTCAGTTGACCGAGCAGAAAATCTGGGACCGCACCAAGCTTGCCGCCGAAGCACGCAACTACGCACTGGCCAACAGCCTGGTGAAAACCCTGCCGACGCTCGGCGCCCAGGGCCGCCTGATGATCGACGTGGCGCAAAAACCCGACATGCTCAGCGACCCGTCGCGCTTCCTGCCGGCCACCGAGGCCATGTCCGACGCCGTGGGCCTGGGCCTGCGCCGACTGGCCCGCCAGGACCCGGACAAGGCCATGGCCCTGCTGGACGGCTACGCCAGCAGCATGCACTTCTCCCGTGACGAAAAAGTTTCGATAGCCCGGGAAATCGGCCTGACGCTCGCCCGTCGCTACGACCCTCGTGCGTTGGACGTAATGACCCAATACGACCCGGAGTTGCGCGACAACACCGTATCCGAATGGCGCCTGCGCCTGCTGCTGCGACTGGCACGCTGGGAAGATGCCTACCAACTGACCCGCAAGCTGCCCCAGGACCTGGCTACCACCAACCGCTGGCGCTACTGGCAGGCGCGCAGCCTGGAGCTGGCCGAACCGAAAAACCCGCAGGCACTGGTGCTGTATAAAAACGTGGCCAAGGAACGCGACTTCTACGGTTTCCTCGCCGCCGACCGCTCCAAGACCCCTTACCAGTTGAACAACAAGCCGCTGGTGATGAGCCAGGCGCTGGTCAATAAAGTGCGCAACACCCCAGGCGTGCGCCGTGCCCTGGAGTTCTACGCCCGCGGCCAGATCGTCGATGGCCGCCGCGAGTGGTACCACGTCAGCCGTCACTTCAACCGTGATGAAATGGTCGCGCAGGCGAAGCTGGCCTACGACATGAAGTGGTACTTCCCGGCGATCCGCACGATCAGCCAGGCGCAATATTGGGACGACCTGGACATCCGCTTCCCGATGGCCCACCGCGACACCCTGGTGCGCGAAGCCAAGGTGCGCGGCCTGCATTCAAGCTGGGTGTTCGCAATTACCCGCCAGGAAAGCGCCTTCATGGACGATGCCCGCTCCGGTGTCGGCGCCAGCGGCCTGATGCAACTGATGCCCGGCACCGCCAAGGAAACCGCGCGCAAGTTCAGCATTCCCCTGGCCTCCCCGGCCCAGGTACTGGACCCGGACAAAAACATCCAGCTCGGCGCCGCCTACCTGAGCCAGGTGCACAGCCAGTTCAACGGCAACCGTGTGCTCGCTTCCGCCGCCTACAACGCCGGCCCCGGCCGCGTGCGTCAATGGCTGCGCGGTGCCGATCACCTGAGTTTCGACGTGTGGGTGGAAAGCATCCCGTTCGACGAAACCCGCCAGTATGTGCAGAACGTGCTGTCTTATTCGGTGATCTACGGGCAGAAGCTCAATTCGCCGCAGCCGTTGGTGGATTGGCATGAGCGGTATTTTGATGACCAGTAAGAGGGGCAGCTTCAAGCGGCAAGTTTGAAGCTTCAAGAGGAATGCCCGTATTGAGAGATGCGGGCATTTTTTAGAGTCGGCTTTACACCGCCTCAGCCAGCGCCAGGCTCAGGGCTTGCAACATGAATTCAACAAAGGGCGTCGCTTCTGCCTGCTGATCCGCCGCCGACAGCGCAGCATAGTAGGCATCCTGCTGATCCCGAATAACCGCCTCCACTGGCAGATAAGCCAGCGCCGGGCGCCATTGGCTGAGTATCAACGTCTGCCAGAGCCGCCCCATTCGTCCATTGCCGTCTGCAAAGGGATGGATGAATTCGAACTCGTAATGGAATACACAACTGGCGATCAAGGGGTGCCAATCTGAAGCTGACTGCCATTGCAGCAAATCATCGATCAGATGCGCAACGCGACTCGCAGGCGGCGCCATATGAACCAATTGCTCGCCGCGATAAATGCCAACCCCCGAGTGACGAAACCGTCCGGCATCGTCTATCAATCCGAACATCAGCAGTTCGTGGGCTTTGAGCAGGTCAGCACGATTACTCGGCGTCCAGTGCGGCATCGCCTCATAGGCTGCAAAGGCGTTGCGCACTTCCTGGATTTCCCGTGGCAGGCCCAGTACTCGCTTACCCTCCAAGACAGCGGTGACTTGCTCGACGCTGAGCGTATTGTTCTCGATCGCGAGCGAAGCCTGAATGGTGCGAATCCGATTACCGCGCCTCAGCTGAGGCGTCTGGCGGCTATCGTTGCCCGCCGAGAGCTGACCGATCTGCTCACTGATATCGGCTACCAGCGCCAGCATCTTTGTCGTCAGCGTCAACGGAGGTTGATAACGGCTCATATCCTCATCCAGATCATTTATCGAAAGGCCCTATGATGCCCTAAGGCGCAAGCACACTGCAGCTTCATTCCTCCTGCCCGCCATCACTGAACTGCAACGCCGCCAACCGCGCATACAGCGGATTGCTCGCAATCAACTGCTGATGCGTGCCCACGGCCACCAGCTTGCCCTGGTCCATCACCGCTATCCGGTCGGCGTTTTTCACCGTGGCCAGGCGATGTGCGATCACCAGGGTGGTACGGCCCTGCATCAATTGCGGCAGGGCTTGCTGGATCAGGTGTTCGCTCTGGGCATCGAGGGCGCTGGTGGCTTCGTCGAGCAGCAGGATAGGCGCATCCACCAGCAAGGCACGGGCGATGGCCAGGCGTTGCCGCTGACCACCGGAGAGGCCCAGGCCACCGTCGCCCAGGTGGGTCTGGTAGCCGTCGGGCATTTGCAGGATGAAGTCATGGGCATGGGCGATACGCGCAGCGGCCTCGACCTGTTCGTGGGTGGCGGTGGGGTTACCGTAGCGGAGGTTGTCTTCGATGCTGCCAAAAAACAGCGCCGGGCTCTGGGAGACCAGGGCAAAGTGGCGGCGCAGGTCCAGCGGGTCGAGTTCGGTCAGCGGCCTGCCTTCGAGCAGGATGCGGCCTTGCTGGGGGTCGTAGAAGCGCAGCAGCAGGTCAAAGAGCGTCGATTTGCCTGCGCCGGAAGGGCCCACCAGCGCGAGGGTTTCACCGGGGTTGATCGTCAGGTTCAGGCCATCGATGGCGTAGCTGTCTGGCCGCGACGGGTAGGAAAAGCGCAGGTCCTCAAGCGTCATGCGCCCGCTGACACGCGCCGGCAAGCGTACGCTGCCGCTGGCCGGCGCCTGGATGTCGTTGCTCGACTGCAACAGCTCGCCAATCCGCTCCGCCGCACCGGCGGCCCGCTGCAATTCGCCAAGCACTTCGCTCAAGGTGCCGACGGCGCTGCCGACGATCAGGCTGTAGAACACGAACGCCGCCAGCTCACCGCCGGAAATGCGCCCACTGATCACGTCCATGCCGCCCACCCACAACATCACGCCCACGGCGCCGAGCACCAGCATGATCACCAGGGTAATCAGCCAGGACCGCTGCAGGATGCGTTTGCGCGCGGTGGCAAACGCCTCTTCCACGGTCAGGGCAAAACGCTGTTCGTCCTGCGCCTGATGGTTATAGGCCTGCACGGTCTTGATCTGGCCCAGGGTCTCGGCCACGTAGCTGCCGACATCAGCGATGCGGTCCTGGCTCTGCCGTGACAGGCTGCGCACACGCCGGCCGAAGATCAGGATCGGCGCCAGCACCAGCGGCAACGCCACCACCACAATGCTGGTGAGCTTGGGGTTGGTGATGAACAGCAGCACGATACCGCCAATGACCATCAAGGCATTGCGCAGGAACAACGACAGTGATGAGCCGATCACCGATTGCAGCAAGGTGGTGTCGGTGGTCAGGCGTGACTGGATTTCCGAGCTGCGGTTGTTCTCGTAGAAACCGGGATGCAGGTAGATCAGGTGGTTGAACACTTGCCGGCGAATGTCCGCCACTACGCGCTCACCGATCCACGACACCAGGTAAAAGCGCGTGAACGTGCCCACCGCCAGGCCCAGCACCAGCAGCATGAACAAGCCGATGGACTGGTTGAGCAGGTGCGGTGACTGGGTCATGAAACCCTGGTCGACCAGCAGGCGAATGCCTTGCCCCATGGACAAGGTAATACCGGCGGTGACGATCAGCGCCAACAGGGCGCCCAGCGCCTGCCAGCGGTAGGGCGCGATAAAGCGGCTGGCCAGGCGGATCGCGCGGCGTTGACGGGTTGAGAACATACGGGCTTCACCACTGACGGAGTCTAACCCTCAACATTGGGGGAACTTGCGCAAATAACAATGAGTCAGGTTAATTATGCCCGCCGATAGAGGCCGCTAGAGGCTATCGGTCTAAGACTGATCTGGAAATATGTGCCGGTTTCTGGTGGACTGGGTGTCCGAACCGGTGAACGTGTATGGAGTTGTAACAGCTCGGTCACGCGGGGGAATTAAAGTAGGTACACAACCTGATGAGGAGACAGGCCATGACCTTGCAAAACAGCAGCAATGCCAAGATTGAAGTGATCCGCCAACCGCAGGCGCTGCCTTGCTCTTACATCGATGCCAAGGGCCGCGAAGTGCAGATTACCGAAGAAATGATCCAGCAAGCGTGCAGCGAACTGGAACAGCGCCTGGTCAAGCCTGCGCAGCAAGGCTGAAACGCCCATGCTCTTTCAAACCCGGCCCAGGTGGCCGGGTTTTTTATCGGCTGTCTAAACGCAGACCGCGCCCAGTGCGGTCACGATGTTGGACAACACGGCCGACTCGCCGTTGATGCGCACCTTCAGGCCATCAATCTCGCGGCGCTCCGGGTAGTGCTTGCGCAATAAGTCAAAGGCCTTGCGCTGCTCGTCCACCGTTCCCACAAGGCTGCGGCGCAAATCCGCATCATCGCGGCGCGGGTCGTACACGCTGCGGCACAAGGTCGCCAACGCCCAGGCCGGGTCGGTCGACGCGTTCAGGTGCACCTCGGCCAGCCACGGTTGCGGCAGCAGGTCGCTCAAGTGGATGCTCGGCTCCAGGCCCTGGTGGGCACAGAACGCCTGATAGACCTGCGCCGTGCCGCGCTGCTTGCCGTCGAGGCTGTAGCCGGCGATATGCGGGGTGGCCAGTACGCACAGGTCAGCCAGGTCGGCATCCACCTGCGGCTCGCCCTCCCACACATCCAGCACCGCTTGCAGATCTTCGCGCTCAAGTAATACGTCGCGCAGGGCGGCGTTATCCACCACCGCGCCTCGACTGGCGTTGATCAGCCAAGTGCCGGGCTTGAGTTGTTCCAGGCGCTGGCGATCAAACAGATGCCAGGTGGCGCCATTGCCGGACTTGATCAGCGGCGTGTGCAGGCTGATCACGTCGCATTGCTCGATGATCTGTTGCAGGCTCACGTAGTCGCCGTCTTCGGCGATCTGTCGTGGCGGGTCGCAGACCAGCACGTTCCAACCCAGGCCCTCGAGCACCTGGACCAGCCGCCCGCCGACCTCACCGGCGCCCACGATGCCATAAGTACGCTGGGTGAGGTCGGCCCCTTCGATTTCGGCCAGGGTCTGCAAGCTGCCCAGCACATAATCCACCACGCCCCGCGCATTGCAGCCCGGTGCGCTGGACCACTGGATACCGGCCTGGCGGAAATAATCGAGGTCCAGATGATCGGTGCCGATGGTGCAGGTGCCGACAAAACCCACCTTCGAGCCCTCAAGCAGGGCGCGGTTGACGTTGGTCACCGAACGCACCAGCAGCACATCGGCCTGCTCCACCGTGGCGCGGTCAATCGAACGACCGGGTACGCGGCGAATCTCGCCAAATCCTTGGAAAAATGCATCGAGCAGCGGAATATTTTCGTCGGCAACAATCAGCATGGCGGGCTCCTTTGGCGGATCAGCAGTGTACAGGCATGGGATTGAAGTGACACATGGGTTATGGGGTGCCTGTGTAGTCGCATTACAAATCAGCAACATAGGTTTTTTCCTGACCGTTGCGTCAAGGCGTAGAATCCGCCGTCCTTGCGACTGCCCTTTTTGATTGGACACCTGTACGTGAACACCGCTACCGCTACCCTCACCCGCCCCGCCCGCATCCGTCGGGAAGTGCGCGGCCTGCTGACACTGGCGCTGCCGATTATGATCGGCCAACTGGCAACCACCGCGATGAGCTTTGTCGACGCCGTGATGGCCGGGCGGGTCAGCCCCAAGGACCTGGCGGCGGTGGGCCTGGGTAACTCGATCTGGATCCCGGTGTACCTGCTGATGACTGGCACCCTGCTGGCCACCACACCGAAAGTCGCGCAGCGCTACGGTGCGGGCAAGCTCAACGAAATCGGGCCTTTGGTGCGTCAGTCATTGTGGCTGGCCGTGGTGGTCGGCCTGTGCGGCGGCCTGTTGTTGCTGTGCGCCGAGCCGATACTGCACGCAATGAAGGTCGAGCCCGACCTGATCGAGCCGTCCATGGGCTATCTGCATGGCATCGCGGCCGGGATGCCGGCCATTGCGCTGTATTACGTGTTTCGCTGTTTCAGTGACGGCCTGGGCCGTACGCGGCCGAGCATGGTCATGGGCCTGATTGGCCTGGCGCTGAATATTCCGCTGAACTACATCTTCATCTACGGCCATCTCGGCCTGCCGGCCATGGGCGGCGTGGGATGCGGCTGGGCCACGGCGATTGCAATGTGGGTAATGATGCTCGGTCTGGCCGGGTGGACGCGCTGGGGCGCGGCGTATCAGAGCAGCGAATTGTTCAAGCGCTTCGACTGGCCACAATGGGCGGTGATCAAACGCGTACTGGGGATCGGCCTGCCGATTGGCGTGGCGATCTTTGCCGAATCGAGCATCTTCGCGGTCATCGCCCTGCTGCTGGGCAACCTGGGCGCCACGGTGGTATCCGGCCATCAGATCGCGCTGAATGTCAGCTCGCTGGTGTTCATGATTCCCTACTCCCTGAGCATGGCCGTCACCGTGCGCGTCGGCCAGGCCCTGGGCCGTGGCGAACCGCGTGAAGCACGCTTTGCCGCAGGCGTCGGCATGGGTACGGCGCTGGCCTATGCCTGCCTGTCCTGCAGCCTGATGCTGGTGTTTCGCGAACAGATTGCGGCGATCTACACCCCCGACCCGGTGGTGATCCACCTGGCATCGATGCTGATCGTGTTCTCGGCGCTGTTCCAGTTCTCCGATTCGATCCAGGTGACCGCCGCCGGTGCGCTGCGCGGCTATCAGGACACGCGGGTGACCATGCTGCTGACCTTGCTCGCCTACTGGGGCGTGGGGTTGCCGGTGGGTTACGCCCTGGGGTTGACCGACTGGCTGGGCGAACCCAGCGGCCCAAGCGGTTTGTGGCAGGGCCTGATCGTGGGCCTGAGTTGCGCGGCGGGCATGCTGCTGGTTCGCCTGGCGCGCAGTGCGCGCCGACGCATCCGGGCAGGCACCGCGCTCACGCGCGCACTGTAGGAGCGAGCTCGCTCGCGAAAAACCTGAGAACGCCTGGTTAAACCAGAAGCGCTGCGTGATCGTCAGCGTTTTTCGCGAGCAAGCTCGCTCCTACAGGGGTTCGGCGGTCAATCGGCTTTTTTGCGGATCCAGTAAAGGTACGTGCCGGCCTCTTCTTGTTGACTGACCAGTTCATGGTCAAGGAACACACAGAACTTGGGAATATCGCGGCGGGTCGACGGGTCGGTCGCGATCACCTTGAGCAGGCCGCCCGGCGGCAGGTCACGGATGTGCTGGTGCAGCATCATCACCGGCTCCGGGCAGTTGAGGCCGGTGGCGTCGAGGGTGCCGTCGACGGGCAATTCAAGACTCATACTTCACTCCTAAAACCAACCGCTCTCCTGTGGGAGGGGGCTTGCCCCCGATGAAGGGGGGCACATTCAACATCAATTTCGACAGTGATACCGCCATGGCAGGCAAGCCAGCTCCTACATTGGATATCAGTGTCTCTTGGGTTTCTTTACGTCCACCAACCGGCGCAAGTGGCACGTCACTTCCTCACGGTCGTGGTACAGCTGCTTGCAGCCGATTTCCACACGAATGCCTCGGGCCTTGAAGCCCTCTTCGATGCGCTCGAGCAAACGCTTCACTTCGGCATAACGCTGCTTCATCGGCAACTTCAAGTTGACCACCGCCTCGCGGCAATGTCCCTCGCCGATCCAGGTTTCCAGCAACGCGGCGTTGCGTGCGGGCTTCTCGACGATGTCGCACACCATCCAGTCCACCGGCTGCTTGGGCACGAAGGTGAAGCCGTCGGCCATCAAGTGCTGCACCAGGCCAGTGTCCATTAGGCTTTCGGCCATGGGGCCGTTGTCGATGGCGGTCACCAGCATGCCCCGGTTGACCAGTTGCCAGGTCCAGCCGCCGGGGGCCGCGCCGAGGTCGACACCGGTCATGTCACCGTGCAGGCGTTCGTCCCATTGCTCGCGGGGGATGAAGTGGTGCCAGGCCTCTTCCAGCTTCAAGGTCGAGCGGCTGGGCGCGTCACGCGGGAATTTCAAGCGCGGGATGCCCATGGGCCACATTGCCGAGTTGTTCGACTCGGCCAGGCCCATGAATACTTCGCGGCCGCTCTTGAACGTCAGCAGCAGGCGCGGCTTGCTCGGGTCGTCCACCAGCCGGCCGGCGTTAAGCAAGGCTTTGCGCAGGTGCACTTCAAATTTCTTGCAGAAGTTCGACAGTTCCTTGCCGTCGTTGGTATCGACCATCTCCAGCCACAGGCTGCCGCACACCGGAAACGCGTGCAGGTGGGCGAGGATCACGCTGATGCGGTCGGTTTCCGGCAGGTCGATAAACACCCCGCGCGCCCACTGCCTTGGGAAGATCAGCTCGGCGAAGCGCTGGCCGTGCATCAGGCGCTGCGCGCCGTCTTCTTCAGTGCAGACAAATTCGGCGCAAGCGCTGCCGGTCTTGGCCTTGGCGTAGCCGGACACGTTCAGGCGCGCGGCGTGTTCCGCGATCTCGGAACAGACTTCGCCTTCAAAACCCGGGCGGCAGTGCATAAAAAGGGTGTTCAATTGAATCTCCTGGCAACTGGATTGCTCTATCGCAATACCTGTCATGAAAACGCGCGCATGATAGCCGAGTTCGGAACCTTGGACTCAGCGATAGAGTCCAGTTATTAGCCTGCTAATGAAAACAGCGCTAAGTTGAACGCTCTGTTCGTCCCGTCAGGTCCGTGGCCGTGCGGATCATAAGGAGTCATGTAATGTCATCCCTCGATAGCCTGAGAACCCTTAAGACACTGCAAATAGACAGCAAGACCTACCACTACTTCAGCCTGCCCGAAGCCGCCAAGAGCCTGGGTGACCTGGACAAGCTGCCGATGTCGCTCAAAGTGCTGCTGGAAAACCTGCTGCGCTGGGAGGACAACAAAACCGTCACCGGCACCGACCTCAAGGCCATCGCCGCCTGGCTCAAGGAACGCCAGTCCGACCGCGAAATCCAATACCGCCCCGCCCGCGTGCTGATGCAGGACTTCACCGGCGTACCTGCCGTGGTCGACCTGGCCGCCATGCGCGCCGCCGTGGCCAAGGCCGGGGGCGATCCGCAGCGCATCAACCCGCTGTCGCCGGTGGACCTGGTGATCGACCACTCAGTGATGGTCGACAAGTTCGGCAACGCCGACGCCTTCGAGCAGAACGTCGATATCGAAATGCAGCGCAACGGCGAACGCTACGCCTTCCTGCGCTGGGGCCAGAGCGCCTTCGATAACTTCAGCGTGGTGCCACCGGGCACCGGCATCTGCCATCAGGTCAACCTGGAATACCTGGGCCGCACGGTGTGGACCAAGGAGGAAGATGGCCGCACCTACGCCTTCCCCGATACCCTGGTAGGCACCGATTCCCACACCACCATGATCAACGGCCTCGGCGTACTCGGCTGGGGCGTGGGCGGGATCGAAGCGGAAGCGGCGATGCTCGGCCAGCCGGTGTCAATGCTGATCCCGGAAGTGATCGGCTTCAAGCTCACCGGCAAATTGAAGGAAGGCATTACCGCCACCGACCTGGTGCTGACCGTGACCCAGATGCTGCGCAAAAAAGGCGTGGTCGGTAAATTCGTCGAATTCTATGGCGACGGCCTGGCCGATCTGCCCCTGGCCGACCGTGCCACCATCGCCAATATGGCGCCGGAATACGGCGCCACCTGCGGCTTTTTCCCGGTCGACGAGGTAACGCTGGACTACCTGCGTCTGTCCGGTCGCCCGGCGGAAACCGTCAAGCTCGTCGAGGCCTACACCAAGGCCCAGGGTCTGTGGCGCAACGCCGGCCAGGAGCCGATCTTCACCGACACCCTGGCCCTGGACATGGGCAGCGTCGAAGCCAGCCTCGCCGGGCCGAAACGCCCGCAGGACCGCGTCGCCCTGCCCAATGTGGGCCAGGCGTTCAGTGATTTCCTCGACCTGCAATTCAAACCCACCAGCAAGGAAGAAGGCCGCCTGGAAAGCGAAGGCGGCGGTGGCGTCGCCGTGGGCAATGCCGACCTGGTGGGCGAGGCCGACTACGAATACGAAGGCAACACCTATCGCCTGAAAAACGGTGCCGTGGTCATCGCCGCCATTACGTCGTGCACCAACACTTCCAACCCCAGCGTGATGATGGCGGCCGGGCTGCTCGCGAAGAAGGCCGTGGAAAAAGGCCTGACGCGCAAACCGTGGGTCAAGAGCTCGCTGGCGCCGGGCTCGAAAGTGGTCACCGACTACTACAACGCGGCCGGCCTCACTCACTACCTGGACACACTCGGTTTCGACCTGGTGGGCTACGGCTGCACCACCTGCATCGGCAACTCCGGGCCGCTGCCCGAGCCGATTGAAAAAGCCATTCAGAAAGCCGACCTCTCCGTGGCATCGGTGCTGTCCGGCAACCGCAACTTCGAAGGCCGTGTGCATCCGCTGGTGAAAACCAACTGGCTGGCCTCGCCGCCCCTGGTGGTGGCCTACGCGCTGGCCGGTACGGTGCGTATCGACATCAGCAGCGAGCCGCTGGGTAACGACCGGCAGGGCAACCCGGTGTACCTGAGGGACATCTGGCCCAGCAGCCAGGAGATCGCCGACGCGGTGGCCCAGGTCACCACGGGGATGTTCCACAAGGAATACGCCGAAGTCTTTGCCGGCGACGAGCAGTGGCAGGCGATCGAGGTACCGCAAGCGGCAACCTACGTGTGGCAAGCGGATTCCACCTATATCCAGCACCCGCCGTTCTTCGACGATATTGCCGGCCCGCTGCCGGTGATCGAAGACGTCAAGGGCGCCAACGTGCTGGCCCTGCTCGGCGACTCGGTGACCACCGACCACATCTCCCCCGCCGGCAACATCAAGACCGACAGCCCGGCCGGGCGTTATCTGCGCGAGCAAGGCGTGGAGCCACGGGACTTCAACTCCTACGGCTCACGTCGCGGCAACCATGAAGTGATGATGCGCGGCACCTTTGCCAATATCCGTATCCGCAATGAAATGCTCGGTGGCGAAGAAGGCGGCAACACGCTGTATATCCCCACCGGCGAGAAGATGGCGATCTACGATGCCGCCATGAAGTACCAGGCATCGGGCACACCGTTGGTGGTGATCGCCGGCCAGGAATACGGCACCGGTTCGAGCCGCGACTGGGCGGCCAAGGGCACCAACCTGCTGGGGGTCAAGGCGGTGATCGCCGAGAGCTTCGAACGTATCCACCGCTCCAACCTGGTGGGCATGGGCGTGCTGCCGCTGCAGTTCAAGCTGGACCAGAACCGCAAGGCGCTCAAGCTTACCGGCAAGGAGAAGATCGATATCCTCGGGCTGACCGATGCCGAGATCGAGCCACGGATGAACCTGACGCTGGTGATTACGCGCGAAGATGGCAGCAGCGAGAAGGTTGAGGTGCTGTGCCGGATTGATACCTTGAATGAAGTGGAATATTTCAAGGCAGGTGGGATTCTGCATTACGTATTGCGCCAACTGATCGCCAGCTGAAGATCGCTGCAGATCAAATGTGGGAGGGGGCAAGCCCCCTCCCACATTGATGGCATTCCAGATTTCAGATCAGCCGAACAGCCACTTCCACAGCAATACCAGGACCACCACCGCCAGCACCGGCCGCGCAATGCGGTAGGCCTTGGGGTGCTTGCGCTTCCACTGCTTGACCTGGCCGCTGAACTTGTCGCTGAAGGTCTTGCTCCAGGCATACGCCTGGTTGATCCCGCCCACGCGCTCGTCGTCCAGGTTCTGCGGTGCGGTCGCGCGTCCCAGTTGCTTGCTGACCCAACGGTTGATGCGGGTCATCAGGCGATTGCTCAACGGTCGCTCGATGTCACAGAACAGGATCACGCGGGTCTTTTCAGTCTCGTTCTTCACCCAGTGCACGTAGGTTTCGTCGAACATCACGTCTTCACCGTCGCGCCAGGCATACACCTGGCCATCGACGAAGATGCGGCAGTCGTCGGAGTTCGGCGTGGACAGCCCCAGGTGATAGCGCAGGGAGCCGGCGAAGGGGTCACGGTGCGGGTTCAGGTGGCTGCCGCCCGGCAACAGCGCGAACATTGCGCCCTTGACGTTGGGAATGCTGCTGACCAGCGCCACGGTTTTCGGGCACAGGGCTTCGGCCGATGGCAGGGGTTTGTCGTACCATTTGAGGTAGAAGCGCTTCCAGCCTTTCTTGAAGAACGAGCCGAAACCGGCGTCGTTGTTCTTTTCGGCGGCGCGGATATAACCCTCGTCGAACAGGTGCATGGCCTCTTCGCGGATCACTTCCCAGTTGTCCTTGAGCACGTCCAGTTCCGGGAACTTGCTGCGGTCCAGGTAGGGCTTGGACGGCACTGCGGAAAACAGATACATCAAGGCGTTGTATGGGGCGAACAGCGCCGAATGGTTGACGAACTGACGCAACATCGGCAAACGGGCCTTGCCGCGCAGGTGCACATACAGCGTACTGCCGATAAACAGCAGCAACACCGACAGTTTGGCGGCCAAAGAAAAGGTCATGCAGCAACTCCTGAAAATAAGCGCCTGGCCAACAGCTTCCCATCGCGGGGAAACCAGACATAGCAGCCGGCCATGATAAACACTTGGCGCATTATGCAGAAGGCCCCTGCCGACCGGCTGACCTGGATCAACACGCCTCCCCCCTGTAGGAGCGAGCTTGCTCGCGAAGAACCTGAGAACGCCACGTTGAATCAGTAAACCCGCGTTATCGTTGACGTTCTTCGCGAGCAAGCTCGCTCCTACAGCCGATTCACGCCTGGTTTTCCTGGTCGGTGAACAGGTCACTGAACAGCATGCTCGACAGGTAACGCTCGCCCGAGTCCGGCAGAATCACCACGATGGTCTTGCCCTGCATTTCCGGTTTCTCGGCCAGGCGCACCGCCACGGCCATGGCGGCGCCGCAGGAAATGCCGCACAAAATGCCCTCTTCCTGCATCAAGCGCCGGGCCATGGCCTTGGATTCGTCGTCGGTGACCAACTCGACGCGGTCGACCATCGACAAGTCGAGGTTTTTCGGCACGAAACCGGCGCCAATGCCCTGGATCTTGTGCGGGCTGGGCTTGATCTCTTCACCGGCCAGCGCCTGGGTAATCACCGGCGACACGGCGGGTTCCACCGCCACCGAGAGGATCGGCTTGCCTGCGGTGTGCTTGATATAGCGTGACACACCGGTGATCGTGCCGCCGGTGCCCACGCCCGCGACCAGCACGTCCACGGCGCCGTCGGTGTCGTTCCAGATTTCCGGGCCGGTGGTTTTCTCGTGAATGGCAGGGTTGGCCGGGTTTTCGAACTGGGCCGGCATAAAGTAGGTGCTCGGGTCGCCGGCGACGATTTCGCCCGCTTTGTCGATGGCGCCCTTCATGCCCTTGGTCGGTTCAGTCAGCACCAGCTCGGCGCCGAGGGCCTTGAGCACTTTACGGCGCTCGATGCTCATGGACGCGGGCATGGTCAGCAGCAGTTTGTAGCCCCGTGCCGCCGCCACGAACGCCAGGCCGATGCCGGTGTTGCCGGAGGTGGGTTCGACAATGGTCATGCCCGGCTTGAGCTTGCCGCTGCTTTCCGCGTCCCAGATCATGTTGGCGCCTATGCGGCACTTCACCGAGTAGCCGGGGTTACGCCCCTCGATCTTGGCCAGGATGGTGACCCCGCGCGGTGCGATGCGGTTGATCTGCACCAGGGGCGTATTACCGATGGAGTGCGCGTTGTCTGCAAAAATGCGGCTCATGACGGGTCCTGTTTGGCAATGTCGGAAAGGCCCCAAGGGTATGCCTCGTGCCACTAGGCGTCCAGTCGCAGGAACGTTGCGCCGCTTGCAGCAGTCCATCTCCTACGAGCAAGGAGAACTGCCCCATGAAACGTCGCTACAGTTGGCCGCTCTGGACCGTCGCCGGGCTGGTGCTGGTCCTGGTTGCCGCAAACATCGCGCTGCCTTACCTGGTGCGCAACTACCTGAATGAAAAGCTCGCCGACATGGGCGATTACCGTGGCGAAATTGCCGATGTGGACCTGGCCTTGTGGCGCGGCGCTTACCGGATCAACGGGCTGCAGATCGTCAAGGTGGACGGCAAGGTGCCGGTGCCGTTCGTCAAGGCACCGCTGATCGAGTTCGCGGTGAGCTGGCATTCACTGTGGTACGACCATGCCGTCGTAGCCGAAGGGCATTTCGTACGCCCGGAAATCAACTTCGTCGACGGCGGCGCCAACAAGCAGGCGTCCCAGACCGGTAAGGGCACCGACTGGCAGGAACAACTGAGCAAGTTGTTGCCGATCACCCTCAACGAAGTGCGCATCGAAGACGGCAAGATCGCCTTTCATAACTTCAGTTCCAAGCCTGAGGTGAATATCAACGCCACCGGGGTCAACGCCAGCCTCTACAACCTGACCAACGTGGTGGACGTTGAGGGCAAGCGCGACGCGCGCTTTGAGGGCAAGGCGCTGCTGCAAGGCCAGGCGCCGCTGGAAGCCAGCGCCACCTTTGACCCGCTGAGTGATTTCGAAGAGTTCGAGTTCCGCTTTCGTGCCCGCGACCTGCAACTCAAGCGCATGAATGACTTCGCCTCGGCTTACGGCAAATTCGACTTCAAGGCCGGTACCGGCGACGTGGTCATCGAAGCCCAGGCCGAAAAAGGCCAATTGCGCGGCTACATCAAGCCACTGCTGCGCGATGTCGAAGTCTTCGACTGGCAGCAGGATGTGGAAAACAAAGACAAGAACATCTTCCGCTCGATCTGGGAGGCCGTGGTCGGCGCCAGCGAGACGGTATTGAAGAACCAGCGCAAGAACCAGTTCGCGACCCGGGTTGAACTGAGCGGCAGCGTGCACCAGCAGAATGTCAGCGCGTTTTCAGCGGTTATTGCCATTCTGCGCAACGGCTTTATCCAGGCCTTCAACGCCCGCTATGAACAACCCAAGCCCAGCGCCGATTAAAACTGTGGGAGGGGGCTTGCTCCCGATGACGGTGTGTCAGTCTATACATCTGTAACTGAACCACTGCTATCGGGGGCAAGCCCCCTCCCACATGTCCCCCAGTGACCAAGAGATTGAAGTGACCGGCCATTCAGAGACTGAATAACCCGTCTGCGTTCACAGTCGCCGGGGCTGCGCGGTATAGTCGGGCATTGATGAATTCGAGGAATGACCGATGAAGTTCGAAGGCACCCAGGCCTATGTGGCTACCGATGACCTGAAACTGGCCGTCAACGCCGCCATCACCCTGGAGCGGCCGCTGCTGGTCAAGGGCGAACCGGGCACCGGCAAGACCATGCTCGCCGAGCAACTGGCCGAGTCCTTCGGCGCCAGGTTGATCACCTGGCACATCAAGTCCACCACCAAGGCCCATCAGGGCCTCTACGAGTACGACGCGGTCAGCCGCCTGCGCGACTCGCAGTTGGGTGTGGACAAAGTGCATGACGTACGCAACTACCTGAAAAAGGGCAAGCTCTGGGAGGCTTTCGAGTCCGAAGAGCGGGTGATCCTGCTGATCGATGAAATCGACAAGGCCGACATCGAGTTCCCCAACGACCTGTTGCAGGAACTCGACAAGATGGAGTTCTACGTCTACGAAATCGACGAGACCATCAAGGCGAAAAAACGCCCGATCATCATCATTACCTCCAACAACGAGAAAGAGCTGCCGGACGCCTTCCTGCGCCGCTGCTTCTTCCATTACATCGCCTTTCCCGACCGCACGACCCTGCAGAAAATCGTCGATGTGCACTATCCGGACATCAAGAAAGACCTGGTCAGCGAAGCGCTGGATGTGTTCTTTGACGTGCGCAAGGTGCCGGGCCTGAAGAAAAAGCCCTCCACATCCGAACTGGTCGACTGGCTCAAGCTGCTGATGGCCGACAACATCGGCGAAGCGGTCCTGCGCGAACGCGACCCGACCAAGGCCATCCCCCCACTGGCCGGGGCCCTGGTGAAGAACGAGCAGGACGTGCAACTGCTGGAACGTCTGGCATTCATGAGCCGTCGCGGTAATCGATAATGTTGCTCAACCTGTTCAATGAAATGCGTGCCGCCAAGGTGCCCGTGTCGGTGCGTGAGCTGCTCGACCTGATCAACGCGCTGAAACAGCGCGTGACCTTCGCCGACATGGACGAGTTCTACTACTTGGCCCGGGCGATCCTGGTCAAGGACGAGCGGCATTTCGACAAGTTCGACCGGGCCTTCGGTGCCTACTTCAACGGCCTGGAAAAGCTCGATGACCACTTGCAGGCGCTGATCCCCGAAGACTGGCTGCGCAAAGAGTTCGAACGCTCGCTGAGCGATGAGGAGCGCGCGCAGATCCAGTCCCTCGGCGGCCTCGACAAACTGATCGAGGAATTCAAAAAGCGCCTGGAAGAACAGAAGGAACGCCACGCCGGCGGCAACAAGTGGATTGGCACCGGCGGCACCAGCCCCTTCGGTTCCGGTGGCTACAACCCCGAAGGCATCCGCGTGGGCGATGCCGGCAAGCGCCAGGGCAAGGCAGTCAAGGTCTGGGACCAGCGCGAGTACAAGAACCTCGACGACCAGGTTGAGTTGGGCACGCGCAATATCAAGATCGCCCTGCGCCGCCTGCGCAAGTTCGCCCGCCAGGGCGCGGCCGAAGAACTGGACATCGACGGCACCATCGACCACACCGCACGCGACGCCGGGCTGCTGAATATCCAGATGCGTCCTGAGCGGCGCAACACCATCAAGCTGTTATTGCTGTTCGACATCGGCGGCTCGATGGACGCCCACGTGAAAATCTGCGAAGAACTGTTCTCGGCGTGTAAAACCGAGTTCAAGCATCTGGAGTACTTCTACTTCCACAACTTCGTCTACGAGTCGGTGTGGAAGAACAACCAGCGGCGCACCTCGGAACGCACCTCCACCCAGGATTTGCTGCACAAATACGGCGCTGATTACAAAGTGATTTTCATCGGCGATGCGTCCATGGCGCCCTATGAGATCACCCAGGCCGGCGGCAGCGTCGAGCACTGGAACGAGGAGCCAGGGTATGTGTGGATGCAGCGGTTCATGGCCAAGTACAAGAAACTGATCTGGATAAACCCCTATCCGAAGGACACGTGGGGCTATACGGCATCGACGGCGATTGTGCGGGAGTTGGTGGAGGATCAGATGTATCCGCTGACGTTGCGCGGCCTTGAGGAAGGGATGCGCTTCTTGTCCAAATAGCCCACATGCCTCATCCAACACCTATCCAATGTGGGAGGGGGCTTGCCCCCGATGGCAGTGGTTCAGTCATAGATGTGTTGACTGACACACCGCTATCGGGGGCAAGCCCCCTCCCACATTTGGACCTCTGTGTTTATCAGCCAGTGCTCAGCCGCTGCAAATAGTTGACATGCTGCCGATGTGCCGTCTCCTGCACCACGGGCGCCAACCTTACTTTCTCCCCGGGCAAACACTGCGCCAACCGCGCCAGCGATAACGGCGTCAACGCGCCCAACCGGGGATAACCACCAATAGTCTGCCGATCATTGAGCAACACAATCGGCTGCCCGTCCGGCGGTACCTGGATGGCGCCCAAGGGAATACCTTCGGAAATCAACGATGGCCCCTGGTACTGCAGCGGCGTGCCCAGCAAGCGCATGCCCATGCGGTCGGCGCGGCTGTCCAGGGCCCATTCGGTGTTGAACGCATCGAACAGGCTTTGGCCGCTGAACCGGCCGATCTGAGCGCCGATGATCACGTCCAGTGATGCACCGGATGGCAAATCCGGCTTGGCCTGCACCTTCATTGCGCCGCCCGTACCGGAATAAGCCAGGCGCCCGCCTTCAGCCAACGCCTTGCCGAAACCGTCTACGCCACCCAGTTCCTCACGTACTACGGTGGCGCAACTGCCCAACACATCCGGCGCGTCGAACCCGCCCGGTGCCGCCAGGTAAGCCCGCGCGCCTTTGAACGGTTGGGTGAAGCGCAGGCGCTGGCCCTTTTGCAGGATAAAGCTGCGCCCCGGACTGATCGCACGTTCATCAATAAAGGCGCCCAGGTCCGCACCGGCCAGGGCCAACAAACAGTAATCCTCGGCCTGTACGGTAAAACCGCCCAGGGTAATTTCTATTACCGGCGCATCCAGGGCATTGTCCAGCAGCCAATTGGCCCATGACATCGACACCCAATCCAGCGCCCCGCCCTGGGTCACGCCAAGGTGGCGTACGCCGAAACGACCGGCGTCCTGCAACAGGCACAGCGGTGTGCTGGCCTCAATGATCAAGCGGCTCATGCCTGCGCCTCCAGAGGCGTGTCATCGCCGCCCAGGTTGACGAACTCAGCGTGGCCGACCGCCTCGAAACGCACCGTATCGCCGGGCTGCATCAGGCTGTAGCCGTCGCGTTCGCGGTCGAACAGTGTCGCCGGGGTGCGCCCGATCAGGTTCCAGCCGCCGGGGGATACGACCGGATAGGCAGCGGTTTGCCTTTCGGCGATGCCCACGCTGCCGGCCGCTACGCGTTTGCGCGGGGTGTTGAGACGCGGCGTGGCGAGGATGTCGTCCACCAGTCCCATGAAGGCAAAACCGGGGGCGAACCCCAGGGCGAACACTTGATACAGGTGGTCGCTGTGGCGACGAATCACCTCAGCAACCGCCAGCCCGCTGCGCTGCGACAGCAAGCCAAGCTCCGGCCCGACGCTCAGGTCGTACCACACCGGCAGCACATGGCACCGGCCAGCGCCCTGGGCCTGGGGCTGCAGGTCGGTCAGGGCATGCTCGATCAACGCCCGGGCCTGGGTCGGGGTCAACGCCGTGAGGTCGTAATGCACCATCAAGGTGGTATAGGACGGCACCAAGTCCACTAATGCTGCGCCGAACCCGCTGCGCAGGCGCTCGGTGGCGGCGAGCATCCACGGCATGTTGGCTTCGGCAATCGCGTCAAACAGGCGCACCATCAGGCAGTCGATGGCCACCACTTCAATCCGTGGTTTCATGCTGGCTTCAACGCTTGGCGAATACGCTGCACCGCCGCGACCGAGCTGGCGTTGTCGCCATGCACGCATAAGGTATTGGCCTGCAGCACCAGCGCGCTGCCATCGCTGGCGACCAGCGGCTCACCACGGGAAAGGGTCAGGGCCTGCTGGACGATGGTCTCGGCGTCATGATGCACCGCGCCCGGCAACTGGCGCGAAACCAGATGGCCCTGGCTGTCATAGGCGCGGTCGGCGAAGGCTTCGAACCACAGGGTCACGCCGTACTCGTCGCCCAGGGCCTGGGCAGCGCTGTCGTCGCGCGTGGCCAGCAGCATCAGCGGCAGGTCGCCATAGGCAGCCACGGCCTGGATCACCGCACGCAGTTGGGCGGGGTTTGCCATCATGTCGTTGTACATCGCGCCATGGGGTTTCACGTAGCTGACGCGCCCGCCTTGTGCGCGGCAGATGCCGTCCAGCGCACCGATCTGGTAGTGCATCAGGTCCTGGATTTCCTGGGGGGTGTACTGCATGGAGCGGCGGCCGAAACCTTGCAGGTCCTGATAGGCCGGATGCGCGCCCACTTGCACGCCATGCTTGAGTGCCAGGCTGACGGTCTTGCGCATGATGCTCGGGTCGCCGGCATGGAAGCCGCACGCCACGTTGGCGCAGTCGATGAACGGCATGACTTCGGCGTCCAGACCCAGGGTCCAGTTGCCGAAGCTTTCGCCGATGTCGCAATTCAATAGCAGGCGGCTCACGGGGTCGCTCCTGTAGGCTTTGTTTTTTTGTAGTGTGGGATCTTTTACCAACATCTCGCAACGATGTTGTCCTGAACCCCAACGACGCTTATCGTGGAACGGCTCGATTTTTGGCGCCGGCACGCCGCGGCGTCCAACTAATAAAAACCGATCCATGCATAAGAAAAAGTTGATCCCATGAATTTGAAGTTCCTCGAAACCTTCGTCTGGGTGGCCAAGCTCAAGAGTTTCCGCCTGACCGCCGAAAAGCTGTTCACCACCCAGGCGTCGATCTCCAGCCGCATTGCGGTGCTGGAGAGCGAGTTGGGGGTAAAGCTGTTCCTGCGCGATTCGCGCGGTGTGAGCTTGACCCCGGAAGGCTTGAAGGTGCTCGATTATGCCGAGCAGATGATGGTGACCCTGCAGGGCTTGAAGCAGTCCCTGGAAACCACCAGCAGCAAGGTCGGACGCATTCGGATCGGCGCAATGGACACCGTGATCCATACCTGGCTCAGCCCGTTGGTCGCTGAACTGATGAACCTGTTCCCGCGGGTTGAAATCGAATTGGTCGCCGATACTGCGCTGAACCTCAGCGATCAGCTGCAAAAAGGCTTCCTGGACCTGATCCTGCAAACCGACCTGCTGCGCCTGGAGAGCGTGCGCAGCCTGGAACTGGGCAGTCACCCCATGGCCTGGATTGTCGCCAGCCAGTCGATCTATAACCGCGATTACGCCTCCCTCGCCGAACTGGCCCAGGAACGCATCATCACCTACTCGAAAAACTCCTGCCCCCATCAGGATGTATTGAGTTTGATGCAAGCCAACGGCGTCGCCGCACCGCGCATGAACTGCGTCAACTCGGTATCAGCCATCACCCGGCTACTGCGCGATGGTTTTGGCATTGGCGCGCTGCCGCCGGTGCTGGTCAGCGAAGAGCTGGCACGGGGCGAGCTGGTGATGCTGGCGATGGCGCAGCAACTGCCGAACCTGCAGGTGGTAGTGTCGTGGCGCGTGGGGGTGGAGTTGGTGGAGGAGATTGTGGGGTTGTGCCAGAAGGTCGTCGCCCGCTATGCCGAGGAAGTCGGTAAAGAGCGGATGGTACTGAGCAACTGACTGAACCGGGTCCAAATGTGGGAGGGGGCTTGCCCCCTCCCACACTGGATTATTGTCAAGACTTAGAGCCCTTTCAAATCCCGCTCTTCAATCGGCCGGCTCTGGCGCAGGCGCCGGCCGCCCAGCACCACCCAGTCGATCAGGCGATACAGGCATTCGATACCGAACGACAGCAGCATCGCCCCGCCCAGGCCCCAGCCCATGGCCTCGGGCGTCAGCAGGATCTGGTAGCTGTAGCCATTCCAGGTTTCCAGGCGAATATCCGGATCAGCCGCCACCGCCACCTGGAGGGCGCGGATGTACCAAGGCCCCTGCATGGCCTGGAATTGCTTGTCCAACGCCAGTTGACGGTCAAGCATCGCGCCCAGGCTGCTGGCGTCGCTCTGGAAGACCGGGTCATCGCTGGCACGGTAATGCGCCACCAGCGCTTGCATGTCACCGTTGAAGAACTGCTGCGCGGTGGACTCGAACCCGCGCAGGCCCGTCTGGGCCTCGATCAAGTGGGCTTCGACGCGCTTGGCGTAATCGTTGATGAATCCCGGCACTTGCACGCCGACCAACAAGCCTATGGCAAACAGCACCAACCGCAGATAGCTGAGCAACATCGTCGACTCCTTATTCGGTCACGCCCTGGCTGACGCATTCTCCGCGTCGCCACAGGCTCCATTGGCCCGGTTCGTAGCGGGTCCAGTTTTCGTTGTCGGTCAGCGGTTCGGTGGCGATGACCGTTACCACGTCGTTGGGAGTGGTTTCGGCCTGAAAATCGACGATCACGTCGACATCTTTCAAGCGGGCCGGGCCAAAGGGCGCGCGCCGGGTAATCTGCGCCAGTTTGGTCGAGCAATAGCAAAACAGCCAGTCGCCATCGCTGAGCAGGCAGTTGAACACGCCTTTGCTGCGGTATTCGGCGCAGGCGGCGATCAGGTCCGGCAGCATCTGCTCAATGTCCACCGGTTCCGGGAAGGCTTCGCGCACGCGGTTGAGCAAGTCGCAGAACGCCGCTTCACTGTCGGTGTCGCCCACCGGCCGGTAGAAGGTGGCGCGGGGGCTGAAGTCCGCCAGTTGGCCATTGTGCGCAAAACACCAGTTGCGCCCCCACAGTTCGCGCACGAACGGGTGGGTATTGGCCAGGCTCACCTTGCCCACATTGGCCTGGCGGATATGGCCGATCACCACTTCGCTCTTGATGGGATAGCGCTGCACCAGCAGGGCGACTTCCGACTCGCTGCTCGCGGCCGGGTCCTGGAACAGCCGCAGGCCACGGCCTTCGTAGAAGGCGATGCCCCAACCGTCGCGGTGGGGGCCGGTTCGCCCGCCCCGCTGCATCAGCCCGGTGAAGCTGAACACGATATCGGTGGGGACGTTGGCACTCATGCCCAATAATTCACACATGCCAGGGCTCTCGCTGCAGGGCGGACAACGTTAAAGGCGCGGTTCGACCCGCATGCCGGAGGCGGGGGCCGGGCGACGGAACGGTTCGTCTTCCTCCGGCTCCGCGGCCAGCGCGGCATCC
>NZ_CVTX01000057.1:0-3897 GCF_900005715.1 Pseudomonas sp. 34 E 7 | reverse complement strand
ATTGCAGGCGCGCAGCAGCGAATTCATCGCCGCCGCCGGCGAGACCGGCGCCATGGCCAACTGGTATGGCTTCAATGTGCGCCTGGCGGCCAATATGCTGCGCGAAGCGGCGTCGATGACCACCCAGATCACCGGGGAGGTGATCCCCTCCGATGTCCCCGGCAGTTTCGCCATGGCCTTGCGTCAACCGTGCGGTGTGGTGCTGGGCATCGCGCCGTGGAACGCCCCGGTCATCCTCGCCACACGCGCCATCGCCATGCCGCTGGCCTGCGGTAATACCGTGGTGCTCAAGGCCTCGGAATTAAGCCCGGCGGTGCACCGCTTGATCGGCCAGGTGTTGCAGGATGCCGGCCTTGGCGATGGCGTGGTCAACGTCATCAGCAATGCTCCGGCCGATGCCGCCGCGATTGTCGAGCGGCTGATCGCCAACCCGGCCGTGCGCCGGGTCAATTTCACCGGCTCGACCCACGTGGGGCGGATTGTCGGCGAACTCTCGGCGCGTCATCTCAAGCCGGCGTTGCTGGAACTGGGCGGCAAGGCACCGTTGCTGGTGCTCGACGATGCCGATCTTGACGCCGCTGTGGCGGCGGCGGCCTTTGGCGCCTATTTCAACCAGGGCCAGATTTGCATGTCCACCGAACGCCTGATCGTCGATGCCAGGGTCGCCGATGCGTTCACCGCCAAGTTGGCGGCCAAGGTCGCGACCTTGCGTGCGGGTGACCCCGCTGCGGCGGATTCGGTGCTGGGCTCCCTGGTGGATGCCAGCGCCGGCACACGCATCAAGGCCCTGATCGACGATGCCCTGGCCAAGGGCGCGCGGCTGGTGGTGGGCGGCCAACTGGAGGGCAGCATCCTGCAGCCGACCCTGATCGATGGCGTCACCGAACAGATGCGCTTGTACCGCGAAGAGTCCTTTGGCCCGGTGGCCGTGCTGCTGCGTGGTGAGGGTGATGAAGCCTTGCTGCGCCTGGCCAACGATTCCGAGTTCGGCCTGTCGGCGGCGATCTTCAGCCGCGACACCGGGCGTGCACTGGCGCTGGCGCAGCGGGTCGAGTCGGGTATTTGCCATATCAACGGGCCGACCGTGCATGACGAGGCGCAGATGCCGTTTGGCGGGGTCAAGTCCAGTGGGTACGGCAGCTTTGGTGGCAAGGCGTCCATTGAGCACTTCACGCAATTGCGTTGGGTGACCTTGCAGAACGGGCCACGGCATTACCCGATCTGAGCAGTTGCTGCGACATAACAATAACAAGGCGGCTGTGATCCGCCTTGCTGGAGGACATCCTTGTGAGTTCCGAATTCCGACCGCAACCCCAGCCCGCACCGCGATACCGCGAGGTCTCCATCGGCCACGCGCCGGTGGCGGTCACTGAAGAACACGGCGTGTTGCACATGCGCTCCCTGGAGCCCCTGGCCGAGTTGCCGGCGCGCCTGCTCGATCGCCTGGTGCATTGGGCTCGGGTACGGCCCGAGCAGACGTTTATCGCGGCCCGCCAGGCCGGTGGGGATTGGCGCCGTGTCAGCTACCGCGAGATGCTCGACAGCGTGCGCGCGATTGCCCAGGGCCTGCTGAATTACGGGCTGTCGGCGGACAAGCCGCTGGCATTGCTGTCCGGCAACGACATCGAACATTTGCAGGTCGCCCTCGGCGCCATGTACGCCGGTATTCCGTACTGCCCGGTCTCGCCGGCGTACGCGTTGTTGTCCCAGGATTTCGCCAAGCTGCGGCATGTCTGTGACCTGCTGCAACCCGGGCTGGTATTCGTCAGCGATGCGGCGGCCTACCAGCGTGCGATCGAGGCGGTATTGCCGGCCGAGACCCCGTTGATCTGCGTGCGCGGCCACGTCCCCGGGCGTACTCAGGCCAGCTTTGCGAGCCTGCTGCAAACGCCGGGCGGCGCCGAGGCCGATGCGGCGTTCCAGGCCACCGGTCCTGACAGCATCGCCAAGTTTCTCTTCACCTCGGGCTCGACC
Source organism: Pseudomonas sp. 34 E 7 (assembly GCF_900005715.1). NCBI lineage: Bacteria > Pseudomonadati > Pseudomonadota > Gammaproteobacteria > Pseudomonadales > Pseudomonadaceae > Pseudomonas > Pseudomonas sp. 34 E 7. Next base: position 1,923 of record NZ_CVTX01000057.1, on the reverse strand, counting down.
AAATTGCCCAAGGCCGTGATCACCACGCAGCGCATGCTCTGCGCCAACCAGCAGATGCTGTTGCAGACGTTTCCGGTGTTTGGTGAGGAGCCTCCGGTGCTGGTGGACTGGCTGCCGTGGAATCACACCTTTGGCGGCAGCCACAACGTCGGCATCGTGCTCTACAACGGTGGCACCTTTTACCTGGACGACGGCAAGCCCACGGTCCAGGGTTTTGCCCAGACCTTGCGCAACCTCAAGGAGATTTCGCCCACGGCTTACCTGACGGTGCCCAAGGGCTGGGAAGAACTGGTCAACGCCCTGGAACAGGACGCCGAGTTGCGCGAATGTTTTTTTGCGCGGATGAAACTGTTCTTCTTCGCTGCCGCCGGCCTGTCCCAAAGTATCTGGGATCGCCTCGATCGCGTAGCCGAACAGCACTGCGGTGAACGCATCCGCATGATGGCCGGGCTGGGCATGACCGAAGCCGCACCGTCCTGCACCTTCACCACCGGGCCGTTGTCCATGGCCGGCTATATCGGCTTGCCCGCGCCGGGCTGCGAGGTGCGCCTGGTGCCGGTGGACGGCAAGTTCGAAGGGCGCTTTCGCGGGCCGCATATCATGCCGGGATACTGGCGAGCCCCCCAGCAAACCGCCGAGGTGTTCGATGAACACGGGTTCTACTGTTCAGGAGACGCGATCAAGCTCGCCGACCCTCAGCAGCCGCAACTGGGCTTGATGTTCGATGGGCGAATTGCTGAGGATTTCAAGCTCTCTTCCGGGGTGTTTGTCAGCGTTGGTCCGTTGCGCAATCGCGCGGTGCTCGACGGCTCGCCCTATGTGCAGGACCTGGTGATTACCGCGCCCGATCGCGAGTGCCTCGGAGCACTGGTGTTCCCCAGGCTCTACGAATGCCGTCGGCTGGCGGGCCTGGGCGCCGACGCCAGCGACGCCGACGTGCTCGGCAGCGCGCCGGTGCGCCAGTGGTTCGGCGATTGGTTGCAACGCCTCAATCGCGGGGTGACCGGCAATGCCAGTCGCCTGGAATGGATTGCCCTGCTCGACGAGCCGGCGTCCATCGATCGTGGGGAAATCACCGACAAAGGTTCGATCAACCAGCGCGCCGTGCTGCAATGGCGCGCGGCCAAGGTCGAGGCGTTGTATCGCGGCGAAGAGGCCACGATCCTGCGCGCCGAGCCGAAACCTTGAACGGGCAGTATTCGGCGTTTGCCGATGTGGCGATTCTCGAGGCCGTGCGCACCCCCTGGATTGACCTGGGTGGCGCACTGTCTCAGGTCTCACCCATCGACTTGGGGATCAAGGTGGGCCGTGAGGTACTGGCCCGTGCGGGTATTGAACCGCAGGCAGTGGACAGCGTTCTGGCCGGCTCCATGGCCCAGGCCAGTTTCGATGCCTACTTGCTGCCGCGGCATATCGGCTTGTACAGCGGGGTGGCGCAAGCGGTCCCGGCACTGGGGGTGCAGCGCATCTGCGCCACCGGTTTCGAACTGTTGCGCCAGGCTGCCGGGCAACTGCGCGACGGCGGGCAACTGGCCTTGTGTGTGGCCAGTGAATCCATGTCGCGCAACCCCATCGCGGCTTACACCCACAGGGGCGGGTTTCGTCTTGGCGGCGAGGTCCAGTTCAAGGATTTTCTGTGGGAAGCCTTGTATGACCCGGCCCCGGGCCTGGACATGATCGCCACGGCCGACAACCTGGCGCGCCGTTATGGCCTGGGTCGCGAGGCGGTGGACCGCTACGCCTGCGCCAGCCACCAGCGAGCGTTGCAGGCGCAGCATGACGGCGCTTGGGTTGACGAGGTGGTGATGGTCGATAACCAGGTATTCGAGCTTGAGGGATACCAGCCCAGAGGCATCAGCCTGGCGCGTCGGACCGGTGCCGTCAGCGCGGACAGCCACCCTCGGCCCACCGACCTTGCGAGCT
>NZ_CVTX01000184.1:4096-5420 GCF_900005715.1 Pseudomonas sp. 34 E 7 | reverse complement strand
ACCATCGGCTTTCCCACCGCCCCTATCGGCCAGGGCACAGCAACGCTGAATACCTTTAATGGTGCTCAAGCTTCTGCAGGTAACGGCAACCTGGCGCTGCAGCCTTCGACCCTGAGCCTGAGCGCCACCCCGAGCATCACCGAAGCCGGGGGCGTGCTGACGTATACCGCCACCGTGACCCAGGCCGGCACCAGCGACTTGACCATCACCCTGTCCAACGGCGCGGTGATCACCATCCCATCCGGCCAACTGACCGGCACCGTCAACGTGCCCCTGGCGCCTAACGACAGCCCGTACCTCGACGCCAGCCAGATCAGCGTCAACGTCACCGGCATCACCGGCGGCAACAACCTGGTACTGACCCTCGACCCTAACCCGGCCGTGACGCAGATTACCGACACCATCGACACCACCACCGTGACCTTGACGGCTGGTTCGAACGTGACTGAAGGTGGCCAGATCACCTACACCGCGACCTTGACCAACCCGGCACAAACCCCGGTGAACGTCACCTTGAGCAATGGCTCGGTGATTACCATCAAGGCGGGGGAATCGACGGGTACTGTGGTTGTCGATACCCCGGTCAATGACGTCTACGTTAATGGCTCGACCGTCAGCACCACTATTACAGGCGCTACCGGCGGCAACTTTGAAAACCTGGTGCCGAGCACGACGCCTGCGGTCACCACCATTACTGATGTGGTCGATACCACCACTGTCACGCTGACGGCCGGTTCCACCGTGACCGAAGGCGGTCAGATCACTTACACCGCGACATTGACCAACCCGGCGCAAACCCCGGTGAGCGTCACCTTGAGCAATGGCTCGGTGATTACCATCAAGGCAGGTGAGTCGACGGGTACGGTCGTGGTCGACACACCGCCGAACGATGTCTACGTTAATGGCAGCACCGTCAGCACCACTATTACAGGCGCAACCGGCGGCAACTTTGAAAACCTGGTGCCGAGCACCACGCCTGCGGTCACCACGATTACTGATGTGGTCGATACCACCACTGTCACCCTGACGGCCGGTTCGACCGTGACGGAAGGCGGTCAGATCACTTACACCGCGACATTGAACAACCCCGCGCAGACGCCGGTGAGCGTTACCTTGAGCAATGGCTCGGTGATTACCATCAAGGCGGGTGAGTCCACAGGTACTGTGGTTGTCGATACCCCGGCCAATGACGTCTACGTTAACGGTTCGACCGTCAGCACCACTATTACCGGCGCAACCGGCGGCAACTTTGAAAACCTGGTGCCGAGCACCACGCCTGCGGTCACCACGATTACTGATGTGGTCGATACCACCACTGTCACGC
>NZ_CVTX01000184.1:797-4046 GCF_900005715.1 Pseudomonas sp. 34 E 7 | reverse complement strand
CGGTTGGTACAGTGGTCGTGGATACCCCGGCTAACGACGTCTACGTTAACGGTTCGACCGTCACCACCACCATTACCGGTGCAACCGGCGGCAATTTTGAAAACCTGGTGCCGAGCACGACGCCTGCGGTCACCACTATTACTGATGTGGTCGATACCACCACTGTTACGCTGACGGCCGGTTCGACCGTGACCGAAGGTGGTCAGATCACCTACACCGCGACCCTGACCAACCCGGCGCAAACCCCGGTGAGCGTCACCTTGAGCAATGGCTCGGTGATTACCATCAAAACGGGTGAGTCCACAGGTACTGTTGTTGTCGATACCCCGGCCAATGACGTCTACGTTAATGGCTCGACCGTCAGCACCACTATTACAGGCGCTACCGGCGGCAACTTTGAAAACCTGGTGCCGAGCACCACGCCTGCGGTCACCACCATTACTGATGTGGTCGATACCACCACTGTCACCCTGACGGCCGGTTCCACCGTGACTGAAGGTGGCCAGATCACCTACACCGCGACCCTGACCAACCCGGCACAGACGCCGGTGAGCGTCACCTTGAGCAATGGCTCGGTGATTACCATCAAGGCGGGGGAATCGACGGGTACTGTTGTTGTCGATACGCCGGCCAATGACGTCTACGTTAATGGTTCGACCGTCAGCACCACCATTACCGGCGCTACCGGTGGCAATTTCGAAAGCCTGGTGCCGAGCACTACGCCTGCGGTTACTACAATCACTGATTCGGTCGATGCCACCGCCGTTACGCTGACTGCCGACACGACCGTCACCGAAGGCGGTCAGATCACTTACACCGCGACCCTGACCAACCCGGCACAAACCCCGGTGAGCATCACCTTGAGCAATGGCTCGGTGATTACCATCAAGGCGGGTGAGTCCACAGGTACTGTTGTTGTCGATACGCCGGCCAATGACGTCTACGTTAATGGCTCTACCGTCAGCACCACCATTACCGGCGCTACCGGTGGCAATTTCGAAAGCCTGGTGCCGAGCACGACGCCTGCGGTTACTACAATCACTGATTCGGTCGATGCCACCGCCGTTACGCTGACTGCCGACACGACCGTCACCGAAGGCGGTCAGATCACTTACACCGCGACCCTGACCAACCCGGCGCAAACCCCGGTGAGCGTTACCTTGAGCAATGGCTCGGTGATTACCATCAAGGCGGGGGAATCGACGGGTACTGTGGTTGTCGATACCCCGGCCAATGACGTCTACGTCAACGGTTCGACCGTCAGCACCACCATTACCGGCGCAACCGGCGGCAACTTTGAAAACCTGGTGCCGAGCACGACGCCTGCGGTCACCACTATTACTGATGTGGTCGATACCACCACTGTCACGCTGACGGCCGGTTCGACCGTGACCGAAGGTGGCCAGATCACCTACACCGCCACCCTGACCAACCCGGCGCAAACCCCGGTGAACGTCACCCTGAGCAATGGCTCGGTGATTACCATCAAGGCGGGTGAGTCCACAGGTACTGTTGTTGTCGATACCCCGGCCAATGACGTCTACGTCAACGGTTCGACCGTCAGCACCACTATTACCGGCGCAACCGGCGGCAACTTTGAAAACCTGGTGCCGAGCACGACGCCTGCGGTTACTACAATCACTGATTCGGTCGATACCACCACTGTCACGCTGACGGCCGGTTCCGCCGTGACCGAAGGCGGTCAGATCACTTACACCGCGACCTTGACCAACCCGGCGCAGACGCCGGTGAACGTCACCTTGAGCAATGGCTCGGTGATTACCATCAAGGCAGGTGAGTCGACGGGTACTGTTGTTGTCGATACGCCGGCCAACGACGTTTACGTTAACGGTTCGACCGTCAGCACCACTATTACAGGCGCAACCGGCGGCAACTTTGAAAACCTGGTGCCGAGCACTACGCCTGCGGTTACCACCATTACTGATGTGGTCGATACCACCACTGTCACCCTGACGGCCGGTTCGACCGTGACCGAAGGCGGTCAGATCACCTACACCGCGACCCTGACCAACCCGGCGCAAACCCCGGTGAGCGTCACCTTGAGCAATGGCTCGGTGATTACCATCAAGGCGGGTGAGTCGACGGGCACGGTGGTAGTCGATACCCCAGCCAATGACGTCTACGTCAACGGTTCGACCGTCAGCACCACTATCACCGGCGCAACCGGTGGCAATTTTGAAAGCCTGGTGCCGAGCACGACTCCGGCACTCACCACCATTACCGATTCCGTCGATACCACAACCGTTACGCTGACCGCGCCGGCTGCAGCGAGCGAGGGTGGTCAGATCACCTATACCGCGACCTTAAGTAATAAGGCCGATACTGACGTCACGCTGAAGCTGGATAACGGCTCAAGCATCACGATCAAAGCCGGCGATACCGTCGGCACCGTGACCGTGCCTGCGCCAAGCGATGACGTGTTTATCGATAAGAGCACTCAGACCGTCCAGATCACTGAGACCACTGGCGGCAACTTCGAGAAACTGGAAGTTGCTGGCAACGGCGCAACGACAGCGATCAACGACACCATCGACAAAGTCGATGTGGTTCTGACCGCTACCACCACGGTTGGCGAAGGCGGCAACATCGTTTACACCGCCAGCCTTGTGGATAAAAATGGCGCGCTGGTGACTAACATCACTAACCCGCTGACTGTCACCCTGGATAACGGCCAGAGCATCACTATCGGCGTAAATCAGTCGAGCGGTTCTGTTTCGGTTGTTGCGCCGGATGATGTCTACAAGGGCGACCAGACCGTCACCACTGCTATCAAGACTGTCACTGGTGGCGAGCACTTCGAAAATCTGGTTCCAGGTACCACGCCGATTAACACCACCGTTACCGATACACCGGGTACCGACAACACCACCACTGTCACGCTGACCGCGCCGAGCGCAGTCAACGAGGGTGGCCAGATCACGTACACCGCCACGCTCTCAAATAAAGCAGGCAGTGACGTCACGCTGAAGTTGGATAACGGCTCAAACATCACTATCAAAGCCGGTGAAACTGTCGGCACCGTCACCGTGCCTGCTCCAAGCGATGACGTGTTCATCGACAAGAGCACCCAGATCGTCAAAATCACCGACGCTTCCGGCGGCGACTTCGAGAAGCTGGTAGTTGCGCAAAACAGTGCAACCACCGCGATCAACGACACCATCGACAAGGTCGACGTTGTACTGACCGCCACCACTACTGTTGGCGAAGGCGGCAACATCGTCTACACCG
>NZ_CVTX01000184.1:0-747 GCF_900005715.1 Pseudomonas sp. 34 E 7 | reverse complement strand
GACAAGGTCGACGTTGTACTGACCGCCACCACTACTGTTGGCGAAGGCGGCAACATCGTCTACACCGCCAGCCTTGTGGATAAAAACGGCGCGCCGGTGACCAACATCACCAACCCGTTGGCCGTCACCCTGGATAACGGCAAAACCATCACCATCGGTGTGAACCAGTCCAGCGGCAGCGTTTCGGTTGTTGCACCAGATGACGTCTATAAAGGCGACCAAACCGTCACCACTGCTATCAAGACTGTCACTGGTGGCGAGCACTTCGAAAATCTCGTTCCAGGTACCGATAAAGTCACAACAACAGTGACTGACACCCCAGGTACTGATAACACCACCACTGTTACGCTGACCGCGCCGAGCGCAGTCAACGAAGGTGGCCAGATCACCTACACGGCCACGCTCTCCAATAAGGCGGGCAGTGACGTCACGCTGAAGTTGGATAACGGCTCAAATATCACTATCAAAGCCGGTGAAACTGTCGGCACCGTCACCGTCCCTGCGCCTGCCGATGACGTGTTCATCGACAAGAGCACCCAGATCGTCAAAATCACCGACGCTTCCGGCGGCAACTTCGAGCAGCTGGTAGTTGCGCAAAACAGTGCAACTACAGCGATCAACGACACCATCGACAAGGTCGATGTGGTTCTGAGCGCTACCACCACGGTTGGCGAAGGCGGCAACATCGTTTACACCGCCAGCCTTGTGGATAAGAACGGCGCACTGGTGACCAACATCACCAATCCG
>NZ_CVTX01000055.1:0-2059 GCF_900005715.1 Pseudomonas sp. 34 E 7 | reverse complement strand
TGCAGCAGCATGGCCCAGGTCGCCGGGGTGGCCTGGATCAGCTCCACCGCCCGCTCACGGATCAACTGCGCCAGCAGCAGCGGGTCTTGGCGTTGCTCGTCATCGGCGAGGACCACGCTGCCACCGCGCACCAACGGCAGGCACAGTTCCAGGCCGCTGATATCGAAGGTCACGGTGGTCAGCGCCAGGTAGCGCTGCACGCCGTCCAGCGGCAAGGCGCGCTCCATCGCCAACAGGAAGTTGGCAAAGTTGCCCCGGCTGATCTGCACACCCTTGGGCTGCCCGGTGGAGCCGGAGGTGTAGAGCGTGTAGGCCAGTTGCTGCAGGTGCCTGGGCAGCGCCGGTGCATCGGTCGGCTGCGCCTGCAACGCCAGGTCCTGCCAGAGTTGGCAGCGCAACGTGGCCGGGAGATGCTCATCCTGAAGGTCGCACAGCAGCAGATGCGGCCGTGCCCGCTGCACGATGGCCGCCTGCCGCGCAGGCGGATGGCTCGGATCGAGCGGCAGGTACTGCGCCCCGGCCTTCTGGATGCCCAGCAGGCAGACCAGCAGGCGCTCGTCGCGCGGCAGGCAGAAGGCGATCGTGGACTCCGCCGTCACACCTTGCGCCAACAACCAGTGCGCAAGCTGGTTGGCCTGTGCCTGCAACTGCCCGTAGCTCAGTTGTCGGTCGCGGCAGAACACGGCGGTGCGCTCGGGATGCAAGGCGGCCTGAACCTCGAAGCGGGTCACGAAATCCGCCTCGACGTTCAGTTCGGCAGCGTCGCCCGCGCTGTGCAGGCGTTGTACCGAGCGCAGTGGCAGCGTCAGCAGCGGCTGCTGCAGATCGAGATGCGCCAGGCTGGCCAGCACACCCAGGTAGTCGTCCACCAGGCACTGGATGCGGGCCGGGTCGAACAGCGCGGTGGCGTACTCGACGATCAGTTGGCTGCTGGCCCCATCGCCGCGGCCCTGGCTGAACACATTGAAGGTCAGGTCGAACTTGGCGCTGATCGCCCCCTGCGGCAATGCCAGCGGCGCTACCGTGACGCCCGGCAGTTGCAGATTGCGCTCGCCGAGGTGATCGACCTGGTAGTTGAACATGGCCTGGAACAATGGCGTGCGGTCGAGGCTGCGCTCGACCTGGAGCACATCGAGCAGGCGCTCGAACGGCAATTGCTCATGGGCCCGATCATCTGCCAGGCGCTGGCCGAGGCGCCGCAGAAAATGCTCCAGGCTTTCCAGCCCATCAAGCTGCACGCGATACGCCAGGGTGTTGACGAACAGACCGACCAGCGCCTGGCTGTCCGCAGCCTCACGCCCGGACACCGGCAAGCCGATGGCGAAATCGCGGCGCCCGGCGTGTTTCCAGAGCAGCAGTTGCTGCGCGGCGAAATACAGCACGAAGGGGGTGACCCCAAGCTGCTTGGCACGGGCCGCGATTGCCGAGGTCAGCTCGCCGGGTAACGGGAACTGCTCGCGCGCGCCGGCATACGCCTGCACTGCCGGGCGCGGGCTTTCGCTGAGGGCCAGCGGCTCGTCACTCAAGCCCTGCAGGCGCTGCTGCCAGTAATCGAGCAGTACCTGGCCGGCATCCCCTTCCAGCGCCTGGCGCTGCGCTTCGATCACTTGCAAAAGGCCCGTTCCGGGCGCGGGCTGACGGCCCTCATAGAGAGCGGCCAGATCCTGCACCAGCAGCCCCATGGACCAGCCGTCCACGGCGATATGGTGGGCGTTGAACAGCAGGCGATAGTCGTCTTCAGCGAACTGGAACAGGTCGACGGCCACCAACGGCCCCTGGGCCAGGTCGAAGACCCGTTGCGCGGCCAGGGCGATCGCTGCCTCCCGTGCATCGGCCGGCGATGCGCGCAGATCGTGCAGGGCGAAGCTGGCCTCGGGCGCCTCCACCAGGCGCTGGCGCACCTGCCCGTTGTCCTCGAAGAAACGGCAACGCAGGGCTTCGTGACGTTCGATCAGGCTCAGGCAGGCGCTGCGCAGGCGTGGCACGTGCAGTTCACCCTGCAAGGCCAGCAGTTGCGTGACGTTGTAGGCGGTGGTGTCGGGTTCGAGCTGCTGCATGA
>NZ_CVTX01000085.1:0-63002 GCF_900005715.1 Pseudomonas sp. 34 E 7 | reverse complement strand
TGAGGCCGAACTGCGCTTGCCAGATCGGCAACAACACGTAGATCACATCGGTCAGCCCATCGTGCACGGCATGCGCGCCGCAACCGGCCACCAGGGAACGGCGACGCACGCTTGCCGGGTCAGGCGGCGACAACGACGGGGCGGCGGTGTGCTTCAGGGTGTTCATTCGGGTCAGTGGCTCTCAGGCAGAACGCCGGGTCAACCCAGCAACTTCGCACAGTCGTTCATCACGCTGGCTTTACGCTGCAGGTATTCGGCAAAAATATCGCGCGCCGTGGCGGGGTCCACTTCAACCTGCAGGGCGCTGGTGAACTCGTTCACCGCCGCCACCGCATGGGCGAAATGGTTGCTCTCGGTGCCGCCGGTGTGCACGGTGACCCAGGCCACCGTCGCCCGGGATTTTTCCGGCGGCACGCCCATGTCCCGTACGAACCACTGCGAGTACATCGGATGGATGAACTCCACTTCGCCGTGGGTATACACCTCGTGGATCAACGTGGTCAGCAAGCCCTGCAACAGGTCGCGATCACGCAGGCGACGGCTGTCGGTCCAATCCTTGAAGGCCTGGGCCGAGGGCAGGCAATTGTCCTTCAACATCCACTGGTCATCGCCGCACAGCGCGGTCGCCATGGTGTAGAACAGGTCCGCGTGCACGGTGTTGCCCAACGCGCCCAAGTCTTCATCGGTGATGCGCTGCAGGCTGCCGCAAGCGCGGTACAGCTGCGCGGCGGCAGCGGAACCGGCGTCGCAACGCGCCAGCAACGTAATCCGATTGGCCAGGCCGGACACACTGGCCGCCGAATTATTGGTCTTGGACCAACTGGCGAAGAACTTGCGCAGCACCGCTGGCGGATGCCGACGCGAGGTGAGTCGCGCAAACGCCTCTTCGATAGCCATCAGCGCCTCTTCCTCAGCCCAGAAGGCTTCGAACAGGGCATGCCGCAAGGTACTGGCCGGCATGTCATTCAATACCGGTTCGACGATCTTCAACAACTGGCTGCGCTTGATCAGGGTGTCAGTCATATTCACCTCTCATAATCCTTTATTGGATGAAACATCAGGCCGGTTTGCCGCGTTGGCCGGCGATCAGCGCCTGGGTGTTTACCGGTTTCCAGCCCAGCAGGGCGATCACCAGCGACAACAACTGAAAACCTGCGATCAATGCCACGCAGCCCGGCCAGCCCCACTGCTCCCAGAGCAGCGCCGGGGCCACGGCGCCGGCGCTGCCGCCCAGGTAATAGCCGGTCAGGTACAGGCCTACGGCGCCGGACTTGTCCTGCCCGGCCGTGGTGGCGATGTAGGCATTGGCGCAGGCCTGGGCCAGGAATACGCCGGTCGAGCTCAGGGCCAGGCCCAGCACGATCAGCCACAGGGACGGCAATAAGGTCAGGGCCGACCCGCAGAGCCCGAGGGCCACGGCGGCACTCAGTAACTGCGATTGCGGTCGCGATTTGCTCAAGCGCCCGGCAATGGGAATCACCACCAGCGCCAGCAGGAACACGGCATACAGTGTCCCCAAGGCGGCGGCGCCCAGGTTGAACGGCGCCTGGCTGAGATACAGCCCGGCATAGGTAAAGGTGGCGACTTGTGAGAACAGCACGCAGAAACCGACGCCATAGGCCGCCAGCAAGGGTTTGCGCAAAAGCCGGCGCACCCCGCGCGCGCCCACGACCGCAAGGTTGGGACGTGCCACTGGATTGGCCGGCAGCAACAACAGGATCAGCAGGCCCACCGCCAGGCTAATCACTGCCAACAGCTCGAAGGCTTCGCGCCAGCCGACATATTGGGTCATGACACCGGAGACAAAGCGCCCGGCAAACCCGCCGAGTACCGTACCTGCGACGTACAGGCTGGTGATCTCGGTGACGGTCGTTGCACGCCAGCGGTCGCCGATATAGGCCACGCTGGTGGCGAACACCACCGGGATCAACATACCCTCGATAAACCGCCACACCAGCAGCTCGGCAAAACTGTCCACATAGGCCGTCAGCAGCGTCGGCAGCGCCAGCAGCAAGGCGGCCGCGACAATCACTGTGCGTTGCTCGAAACGTCCGGTCAGGCGCCCGACAAACGGCGCAGTCAGCGCCACCGCCAGGGTGGTCACGGTAATGCTCCACCCGGCCTGCCGGGCGCTCACCTGGAAGCTTTGGGCAAACACAGGCAGGATGCTCTGGGTCGCGTAGAGATTGAGGAACGCCGCACAGCCACACAGAAACACGGCAAGGCGGGCGTGATGCAAGCGCGGGTTCATGGGACCTCTCGTCTTATTGTCGAGGATCTTTATAGAATGCCCAGCGTGGCGAACACCAATACCGAATTCGGACCGATCAATACCCAGGAAACAGAATGCTTGATTTACGCAAGTTACGTTACTTCCTGACGGTCGCCGAAGAGTTGCACTTCGGTCGCGCGGCGCAGCGCCTGCACCTCGCCCAGCCGCCCCTGACGCGGCAGATCTCGGCCCTGGAAACCGAGCTCGGCTTTCGTCTGTTCGACCGCACCAGCCGCACGGTCACCCTGACCGCCCAGGGCCGGCACTTTCTACCCTATGCCCGCGCCGCGCTGGAGCACGCCCGGCTCGCGCAGGACATTGCCGCCAAGCTGGCCGCCGGCGCCACCGGCCAACTGGTCGTCGGCTATGCCAGCTCCATCGCGCTGTCGGAGCTGTTCAGCCAAACCCTGCGAGCCTTCGCCCAGCGTTTTCCCGAGGTGCAACTGACCCTGGTGGAGAGCGCTTCCGGCAGCCTGCATGCGCACGTGCTGGACGGTCGCATCGACATCGGCATGAGCCGCCTGCTGCCGGAGCCCGGGCAAACCGACGTCGAGGTGTTGTCGTTGGGGCAGGAACCTCTGGTCGCAGCGCTTTGCAGCGACAACCCATTAGCGGGCCAGGACGAAGTCACCCTCGCCCAGCTCAGTGAGTTCCCGTTGATTCTGTTCCCCAGCGATTACGGTTCGGGCCTCAACGGTTCCATCGAGCAGCTGTATCAACGCCACGGCCTGGCGTTGCGCCCGGGCCCCGCGGGGCGCCAGATCACCTCGATCATCGCCCTGGTGGCGGCAGGCCAGGGTGTCTCGCTGGTGCCCCAGTGCACCCGCACGCTGGCCAGGCAAGGCGTGGTCTACCGACCATTGGCAGACCCCGAAGCCTGGGTGCACCTGCTGATCCTCACGCGCTCGCAATCACGCTCGCTGCTGGTCGAGGCGTTCATGGGGGTGGTCGGTGAATTGCTGCAAGGCCGGCCGGCGCTGGCATAATCCGGGCAAAAAAATACCCCTGCGCGAGGGTAATGCCGTTCAGTTAAGGCTTTTTGTAGGAGCGAGGGGGGCGCCTAGCTCTTGCTCGCGAAAAACCACAGGCGCCGCGTTCAATCAGGACACACGCGTTATCGTTGACGTTTTTCGCGAGCAAGCTCGCTCCTACAGAGGGCGATGTACGCTTAACTGAACAGCATTACCCTGCGTGAGGGGTATTTTTCTACAGGCTGCTGCGTACAGGCGCCGCCGAAGCGGCGCCTGTTGCCGAATCAGGCCAGTTTCTTGTGGCGTACCCGGTGCGGTTGGGCAGCGGCTTCGCCCAGGCGCTTTTTACGGTCCGCTTCGTACTCGGTGTAGTTACCTTCGAAGAACACCGCTTGCGAATCATCCTCGTAAGCCAGGATGTGAGTCGCCACGCGGTCAAGGAACCACCGATCGTGAGAGATCACAATGGCGGCGCCCGGGAAGTCCAGCAGGGCTTCTTCCAGGGAACGCAGAGTTTCAACGTCGAGGTCGTTGGACGGTTCGTCGAGCAGCAACACGTTGCCGCCTTCTTTTAGGGTCAGGGCCAGGTGCAAGCGGCCACGCTCACCACCGGACAGGTCCTTGACGAACTTCTGCTGGTCGCCGCCCTTGAAGTTGAAACGGCCCACGTAGGTACGCGCCGGGATTTCATAGTTGCCGATACGGATCTGGTCGGAGCCGTCGGAAATCTGCTGGAATACCGTCTTGCTGCCATCGAGGTCTTCACGGCTCTGGTCCACACAGGCCAGTTGCACGGTTTCGCCGATCTCGATGCTGCCCGAATCCGGGGTTTCCTTGCCCATCAGCATGCGGAACAGCGTGGATTTACCCGCACCGTTACCGCCGATAACGCCGACGATCGCGCCTTTTGGCATGGAGAACGACAGGTTGTCGATCAGCACGCGGTCGCCGTAGCCTTTGGAAACGTTCTTGAACTCGATGACCTTGTCACCCAGGCGCGGACCGGCCGGGATGTAGATCTCGTTGGTCTCGCTGCGCTTCTGGAATTCCTGCGACTGCATTTCTTCAAAGCGTTGCAGACGGGCCTTGGATTTGGACTGACGGGCCTTGGCGCCTTTGCGCACCCACTCCAGTTCTTCCTTCATGGCTTTTTCATGGGCCGATTGCTGCTTGGATTCGGCGGCCAGACGGTCGGACTTGGCTTCCAGCCAACCGGAGTAGTTGCCCTCGTAAGGGATACCGGCGCCACGGTCGAGTTCGAGGATCCAGCCCGCGACGTTGTCCAGGAAGTAACGGTCGTGCGTGATCGCTACCACGGTGCCCGGGAAATCGTGCAGGAAGTGCTCCAGCCAGGCGACGGAATCGGCGTCCAGGTGGTTGGTCGGTTCGTCGAGCAGCAGCATGTCGGGAGCCGACAGCAGCAGGCGGCACAGGGCCACACGGCGCTTCTCGCCACCGGACAGGAACTCGACCTTGGCGTCCCAGGCCGGCAGGCGCAGGGCGTCGGCGGCGACTTCGAGCTGGCGCTCCAGGTTATGACCGTCGCCGGCCTGCAGGATGGCTTCGAGCTTGGCCTGTTCGGCGGCCAGCTTGTCGAAGTCGGCATCCGGCTCGGCGTAGGCGGCGTAGACCTCGTCCAGGCGCGCCTGGGCGTCCTTGATCACGCTGACGGCCTCTTCGACCACTTCACGCACGGTCTTGGTCGGGTCCAGGATCGGCTCCTGGGGCAGGTAGCCGATGTTCAGCTCCGGCATCGGGCGGGCTTCGCCTTCGAACTCGGTGTCGACGCCGGCCATGATTTTCAGCAGCGTGGATTTACCCGAACCGTTGAGGCCGAGCACGCCGATCTTGGCGCCAGGGAAGAAGGACAGCGAAATGTTTTTCAGGATTTCCCGCTTCGGCGGAACAACTTTTCCCAGCCGATGCATGGTGAAGACGTATTGAGCCATGGTGAACCTAGCGTCAGTGACTGATGAATTAAGCGGACGAAGCCCGTGCCAGGCCATGCGCCGCGCGGGCCGTTGACTATCATCAATGCCGGCGAGCGAAAAAAAGCCTGAATATCTGGGGCTGGAACGCCCCCGCGTAACCGGCAAAGCTACCTGAATGCGCTGGGGCAGTCCAGCCAGGCGGGACTGGCACTTTGCCACAACTCAAGGCATGCTAGCCGCCCTCCGGGCGTCCGGCTTATAGTGCACGTCGCGCGCCAGTCCAGCCAACCGCAGGATCACAGCTTGTCCAAAGTCACGCCGCCCACGCCCTTGCGCGCCGCTCATCTAGCGCCAGGAGCGCCCCTGCACGGCACCTTTAAAGGCGCGTTGGCGACGCTTGTGCTGGTGTTGCTCGCGTTATTGTTCTGGCAACTGCTCGACCAATTGCAGCAGAACCAGAAAAACCAGCAGCAATACACCATCGACTACAGCGCCGACCTGGCCGAACAGATCAGCCAGAACATGGCCCTGAGCGCACAGATTGCCTTGAATCTGCTGCCGATGGTCGAACCGCCGCGCAACGCCGAACAACAACAGGCCCTGATGCGCACGTTGCAGCGCTCATTTCCCGAATTGCGCAGCTTCGCCCTGCTCGCCCCCAGCGGCGCGCTGATCAGCGACACCGCCGGCGACAGCCAGGACAGCGCCCTGCTCGAAGAACTGGTCAAGCGCAGCCACGCCCAAGCCTATTACCTGAGCAACGACAGCGACGGCACCGTCATCTATCTGTTGCTGCACCAGCCCAGCGGTGGCTCGAAACTGTACTGGGCACTGCGCCTGACGCCCACTTACCTGGCCAACCTGACGCGCCAGGATGCCCAGGGCCAGCGCCCGATGTGGGCGATCGAGAACCGCCTGAACCACCGCGTGGTCAGCCGCGACAGCGGCATGCCAGCACCCTGGGCCACTGCGTTGACCCCGGACGAGTTGAATAAAAGTGTGCTGGTCACACCCTTGAGCAAAAGTGACTGGCAACTGCACGGGCTGTTCGACCGCAGCGCGGTGCTCGAACAACTGCTGCCGGCCTTTATCGGCAAATGCCTGCTGGGCCTGGCTTTTTCGCTGATCCCGGTGATCGTGCTGCTGAACATGCGCCGGCGCCAGCGCCAGGTGAATGAGGGCCGCCGACGTTACCAGGATATTTTCGAAGGCACCGGCGTGGCCTTGTGCGTACTCGATCTGTCGGGGGTGAAGGCGTTCTGCGACAAGCCCCAGGTGCAGGACAGCGAACAATTGCACGCCTGGATGCAGGCCAACCCCGCCGAGCGGCGCAAACTGCTCAAGGAGTTGCGCGTCACCGAGATCAACCAGATGGCGGTGCGCCTGTTGGGCGTCAGCTCCTGCGAGCAGGCCTGGGAGCGCCTGATTGACGATGGCCCGCACAATGCCACCTCGATCGGCCACCAGGTGCTGGAAGCCGTACTGACCCGGCAAAAACAACTGGAGCTGGAAATCCAGCTCAACGATGTGGCGGGCAATGAACAATACCTGTGGCTGGTCATGCGTCTGCCGGAACAGCAGGATGACATCAGGGCGGTCATCCTCAGCATCAGCGATATCACCAGCCGCAAGCTGATCGAGCTGTCGCTGGTCGAGCGCGAGAGTTTCTGGTCGGATGTGGTACGCACCGTGCCCGACCACCTGTATGTGCAGGACGTGGTCAGCCAGCGCATGATCTTCAGCAACCATCACCTGGGCCATACCCTCGGCTACAACAAAGCCGAACTGCAGAAAATGGGGGAGTACTTCTGGGAAATCCTGCTGCACCCCGAAGACGCCGAGCATTACCAGGACGCGCGTCAACAGCAACGCGAGGTGGGTTATACGACCCAACTGCACTGCCAGCTGCGCTTTCGTCACCGCAACAACCAGTGGCGACGCTTCGACATTCGCGAACAGGCCCTGGCCACGGACACCTCGGCGGCGGTCACACGGATCATCGGCGTGGCCAAGGACATCACCGACCAGATCGAGGCCAGCGAATCCCTGCGCGACAGCGAACAACGCTACCGCATGCTGGCCGAAAGCATCAGTGACGTGATCTGTTCCACCGACAGCCGACTGGCCCTCAACTACGTCAGCCCATCGGTCAACGCCGTGCTGGGGTACGACGTGGACTGGGTGTTCAAGAACGGCTGGCAGTCGATCATTGCCAACCCGCAGCAGCTCACCGGCATGTACGGCCTGATGGAGCAGGTCAGCCGTGCCGTGGGTAATCCCGAGGCGCTGAACAGCCTGCGCGATGAGGTGCAGACCCAACTGTTCCTGTTCGACTGCCTGCGCGCCGATGGGCGCAAAGTGCCGATCGAGCTGCGCGTGGTGCTGGTGTGGGACGAACATGGCGCGTTTGAAGGCATCCTCGGCGTCGGCCGTGATATCAGCCAGCAACGCCGCGCGGAAAAAGACCTGCGCATGGCGGCCACGGTGTTCGAACACTCCACCTCGGCGATCCTGATCACCGACCCGGCCGGCTATATCGTACAGGCCAACGAAGCCTTCAGCCGGGTCAGCGGTTACGCCGTCAGCGATGTACTCGACCAGTTGCCGAACATGCTCACCGTCGACGAACAGCAGGAAGCCCACCTGCGCTACGTGCTCAAGCAATTGCACCAGCACAGCACCTGGGAAGGTGAAGTGTGGCTCAAGCGCCGCAATGGCGAGCACTACCCGGCCTGGGTCGGTATCACGGCCGTGTTCGATGATGAAGGCGACCTGGCCAGCTACGTGTGTTTCTTCAGCGATATCAGCGAGCGCAAGGCCAGCGAACAGCGCATCCACCGCCTGGCCTACTACGACGCCTTGACCCACCTGCCCAACCGCACGCTGTTCCAGGACCGCCTGCACACCGCGTTGCAATCGGCCGAGCGGCAGAAATCGTGGGTGGTGCTGATGTTCCTCGACCTCGACCGCTTCAAGCCGATCAACGACTCCCTGGGCCATGCCGCCGGCGACCGTATGCTCAAGGAAATGGCCACGCGCCTGCTCGGTTGCGTGGCCGAAGACGACACCGTGGCACGGATGGGCGGCGACGAGTTCACCCTGCTGCTGCAACCGCGTATCAACCGCGAAATGGCGCTGAACCGTGCCATCACCGTGGCCGAGCAGATCCTGGCCAGCCTGGTGAAGCCGTTCGTGCTCGAAGGCCGCGAATTCTTCGTGACCGCCAGTATCGGCATCGCCTTGAGCCCCCAGGACGGTAACGAGCTGAGCCAGCTGATGAAGAACGCCGACACGGCGATGTACCACGCCAAGGAGCGCGGCAAGAACAACTTCCAGTTCTACCAGGCCGACATGAACGCCAGCGCCCTGGAACGCCTGGAACTGGAAAGCGACCTGCGCCACGCCCTGGAACAGGACGAATTCGTGCTCTATTACCAGCCGCAGTTCAGCGGCGACGGCAAACGCCTGACCGGCGCCGAAGCCCTGCTGCGCTGGCGCCATCCACGCCGCGGCCTGGTGCCGCCGGGGGATTTCATTCCGGTGCTCGAAGAGCTGGGGCTGGTGGTGGATGTGGGCGATTGGGTGATCAGCGAAGCCTGTCGCCAGCTCAAGACCTGGCACCAGAACAAAGTGCGAGTGCCGAAAGTCTCGGTCAACATCTCGGCGCGACAGTTCTCCGACGGGCAGTTGGGCACGCGCATCGCCACCATCCTCAAGGACACCGGCCTGCCACCGGCGTGCCTGGAGCTGGAGCTGACCGAAAGTATCCTGATGCGCGAAGTCAACGAAGCCATGCAGATCCTCGCCAGCCTGAAAAACCTGGGGCTGAGCATTGCGGTCGACGACTTCGGCACCGGTTATTCATCGCTCAATTACCTCAAGCAATTCCCCATCGACGTCCTGAAGATCGACCGCACCTTCGTCGACGGCCTGCCCTCCGGCGAGCAGGATGCGCAGATCGCCCGCGCCATCATCGCCATGGCCCACAGCCTGAACCTGGCGGTGATCGCCGAGGGCGTGGAAACCCACGAGCAGTTGGACTTCCTGCGCGAGCATGGCTGCGATGAAGTGCAGGGCTACCTGTTCGGGCGGCCGATGCCGGCGAATCGGTTCGAGGCGCAGTTCAGCAATGATGCGCTATTCATGTTTGACTGAGATGTGTGGTGAGGCCACTGGCCTCATCGGGGGCAAGCCCCCTCCCACACTTGAATGTGTTCGCAGATCAAAATGTGGGAGGGGGCTTGCCCCCGATGAGGCCGGCACAGTCCCCCCCCACACCCAGATGAGCCCCACTTGTCCGCGACATGATGTCCTTTCATATGCCATCCAAAACCCATTGGGTTAGAATGCCCTCCTTTTCTGCCCCCGATCCTTGAGGACCGCCATGTTCAGCCGTGATTTGACTATTGCCAAGTACGACGCCGATCTCTTCGCCGCCATGGAGCAAGAAGCCGTGCGCCAGGAAGAGCACATTGAGCTGATCGCTTCGGAAAACTACACCAGCCCTGCGGTGATGGAGGCTCAAGGTTCGGTGCTGACCAACAAGTACGCCGAAGGCTACCCAGGCAAGCGCTACTACGGCGGTTGCGAATACGTCGACGTGGTTGAGCAGTTGGCCATCGACCGTGCCAAAGAACTGTTCGGCGCCGATTACGCCAACGTCCAGCCCCACGCCGGTTCCCAAGCCAACAGCGCGGTGTACCTGGCCCTGCTGCAAGGTGGCGATACCATCCTGGGCATGAGCCTGGCCCACGGCGGCCACCTGACCCACGGCGCCAGCGTGTCCTCCTCCGGCAAGCTGTACAACGCCGTTCAATACGGTATCGATGCCAACGGCCTGATCGACTACGACGAAGTCGAGCGCCTGGCGGTCGAGCACAAGCCAAAAATGATCGTGGCCGGTTTCTCTGCCTACTCGCAGATCCTGGATTTCCCGCGCTTCCGCGCCATCGCCGACAAGGTTGGCGCCTACCTGTTTGTGGACATGGCGCACGTGGCCGGTCTGGTCGCTGCTGGCGTCTACCCGAACCCGGTGCCTTACGCCGATGTGGTCACCACCACCACCCACAAGACCCTGCGCGGTCCACGTGGCGGCCTGATCCTGGCGCGCGCCAATGCCGAGATCGAGAAGAAGCTCAACTCCGCCGTATTCCCGGGCGCCCAGGGTGGCCCGCTGGAACACGTGATCGCGGCCAAGGCGATCTGCTTCAAGGAAGCGCTGCAGCCTGAGTTCAAGACCTACCAGCAACAAGTGGTCAAGAACGCCAAGGCCATGGCCGGCGTGTTCATCGAGCGCGGTTTTGACGTGGTGTCCGGCGGTACCGAGAACCACCTGTTCCTGCTGTCGCTGATCAAGCAGGACATTTCCGGTAAAGATGCTGACGCTGCCCTGGGCAAAGCCTTCATCACCGTGAACAAGAACTCCGTGCCGAACGACCCACGTTCACCGTTCGTCACCTCCGGCCTGCGCTTCGGCACCCCGGCTGTGACCACCCGTGGCTTCAAGGAAGCCGAGTGCAAGGAACTGGCCGGCTGGATCTGCGACATCCTGGCGGACCTGAACAACGAAGCCGTGATCGACGCGGTACGTGAGAAGGTCAAGGCCATCTGCAAGAAGCTGCCGGTGTACGGCGCGTAATACTAAGAAGCCCACTGTAGGAGCGAGCTTGCTCGCGAAAAACGTCAACGGTAACGCGTGCATCCTGGAAGCACGCGTTACCTGTGAGTTCTTCGCGAGCAAGCTCGCTCCTACAGGTGGGCTTTTTTATGCCCGGTAGACCCTGGCAAACCCTTCTCGAATCTTGTCTTCCGGCAATTCATCGGCAATAAACACAATCACACTTTCCCGCGTCTCACCTTCGGCCCACTCGGTGTCCCAGTCGAAGCCGTAGAGCTTCAGCACGCCCTGGAACACCATGCGCCGATCCTCTCCGGCAATGTTCAGCACGCCCTTGTAGCGCAGCAGTTGCTTGCCATGGTCTTCCAACAGTTCGTTCATGAACTCACTGAGGCGGTCTATATCCAGCGGCTGGTCGGTGCGCAGCACCAGGCTGGAAATACGGTCGACCGATGGCGCAGCACTGACCGGGCGCAGGCTCATGCCGGCGTTGAGGTTGAAGCCGCGCACATCCAGTAACTCGGCGAGGTCGATCTTGCCATGCTCCACCACCCGGATTGGTGCGCGGCGATTGATGCGGGTCAGGCGTTCGCTGAGGGCGTTGAAGGAGGCTTCGTCCACCAGGTCGCGCTTGCTCACCAGCAGGCGGTCGGCAAAGCCGATCTGGGCCTGGGCGATGGTCTGGGTCAGGTGTTGCTCGGCGTGGGCCGCGTCCACCAGGGTGATGATGCCGTCAAGGATATAGCGCTCGCGCAGTTCCTCATCGATAAAAAAGGTCTGGGCCACCGGCGCGGGATCGGCCAGGCCGGTGCACTCGATCACCAGGCGGTCGAAGGCGATTTCGCCGCTGTCCAGCCGCTCGAGCAGCAAGTACAGCGCCTTAGTCAAATCGGTGTGGATGGTGCAGCACACGCAGCCGTTGGAGAGGGTCATGACCTGTACCGGCTCTGTGCCCAACAGTTGGGTATCGATGCCGGCATCACTGAATTCGTTTTCGATCACGGCGATCTTCAAGCCGTGTTCGGCCTTGAGCAGATGACGCAGCAAGGTGGTCTTGCCGGCGCCGAGAAAGCCGCTGAGCACGGTGACCGGAATGGGAGAGGACACAGACAGTTCTCCTTATATCTGAAGGAACACAAAACAAATGTGGGAGGGGGCTTGCCCCCGATGGCGGTGTGTCAGGCACTGATGTGTCGCTGATACATCGCTATCGGGGGCAAGCCCCCTCCCACATGGAATCACTACTGGCCCGAGTGCCGGGTCAGCAGCACTTGGGCCCACCCTTGCCGCCGTAACGGGCCTCCTGGCGTTCGCGGAAGAACGCCTTGTAGTCCATCATCGGCTTGTCCGGGTGCTTGGTTTGCATATGCTCGACGTACGTGTCGTAGTCGGGCATGCCGACCATCAGGCGCGCGGCCTGACCGAGGTATTTACCGAGGCGACTGATGTCATTGAACATGGGTGCAATCCTCGGTTATGCGTCCGGTACGGCCTGGAACGGCGCTTCTTTATCCGTACGCTCTTTGTTGCCCCAGGCGGCAATGCCGACCTTGAGCGCATAGAACAGGATGCTGAACACCACGAACAGGAACAGCGCCGTCAGCGTTGCGTTGGTGTAGGCGTTGTAGATCACGTGCTGCATCTGGTCGATGCTCTTGGCTGGAGCCAGGATCTGACCGTTGGCCAGGGCATCGCTGTATTTCTTCGCCAGCGACAGGAAGCCGATTGCCGGGTTGGCGTCGAACAGCTTGATAAAGCCCGCCGTGGTGGTGCAGATCAACAGCCAGACGGCCGGCACCAGGGTCACCCAAATGTAGCGCTGACGCTTCATTTTGATCAGCACAACCGTGGCGAGCATCAGCGCGATCCCGGCCAGCATCTGGTTGGAGATACCGAACAGCGGCCACAAGGTGTTGATGCCGCCCAATGGGTCGATCACGCCCTGGTACAGCAGGTAACCCCACATCGCCACACAACCGGCGGTGGCGATCAGGTTGGCGGTCCAGGATTCGGTGCGCTTGAGCGACGGCACGAAGGAGCCGAGCAGGTCCTGCAGCATGAAACGACCGGCACGGGTACCGGCGTCGACTGCCGTCAGGATGAACAGCGCTTCGAACAGGATCGCAAAGTGGTACCAGAACGCCATGGTGTTTTCACCCGGCAGTACGCTGTGCAGGATCTGCGCGATACCGACCGCCAGGGTCGGTGCACCGCCGGCACGGGCCAGGATGGTGGTTTCACCGATGTCATGGGCCACGGCCGACAGCGCCTCGGGGGTGATTGCAAAGCCCCAGCTGCTGACGGTCTGCGCCACGGTCACCACGTCGCTACCGACAATCGCCGCCGGACTGTTCATGGCGAAGTACACGCCAGGCTCGATCACCGACGCAGCAACCATCGCCATGATGGCTACGAACGACTCCATCAGCATGCCGCCGTAACCGATGTAGCGCGCATGGCTTTCATTGGCCAGCAGCTTGGGCGTGGTGCCCGAGGAGATCAGCGCATGGAAACCGGAGACCGCGCCGCAGGCAATGGTGATGAACAGGAACGGGAACAGGCCGCCCTTCCACACCGGGCCGGTGCCGTCGATGAACTGGGTAAGCGCCGGCATTTTCAGGTCAGGCATGGTGACCAGGATGCCAATCGCCAGCGCGATGATGGTGCCGATTTTCAGGAAAGTCGACAGGTAGTCACGCGGGGCCAGGATCAGCCACACCGGGAGTACTGCGGCAACAAAACCGTAGCCGATCAGCATCCAGGTGATCTGGATGCCGGTAAAGGTGAAGGCCTTGGCCCACACCGGGTCAGCGGCGATCTGCCCGCCCAGCCAGATCGAACCCAGCAGCAACAGCACGCCGATGATCGAAATCTCGCCAATGCGGCCCGGACGGATGTAGCGCATGTAAATGCCCATGAACATCGCGATCGGGATGGTCGCCATCACCGTGAAGATGCCCCACGGGCTTTCGGCCAGGGCCTTGACCACGATCAGCGCCAGCACCGCGAGGATGATGATCATGATCAGGAAGCAGCCGAACAGCGCAATGGTCCCGGGAATGCGGCCCATTTCTTCGCGGACCATGTCGCCCAGGGAACGGCCGTTACGCCGGGTGGACAGGAACAGAATCATGAAATCCTGCACCGCACCGGCCAGCACCACACCGGCAATCAGCCAGAGCGTGCCGGGCAGGTAACCCATTTGCGCCGCCAATACCGGGCCGACCAGAGGCCCCGCGCCGGCAATCGCCGCAAAGTGGTGACCGAAAAGAATGTGTTTGTTGGTCGGCACGTAGTCCAGACCGTCGTTGTTGACCACTGCGGGAGTTGCCCGCCGTGGGTCCAGTTGCATCACGTTATTGGCGATGAACAGGCTGTAGTACCGGTACGCGACCAGGTAGATGGCCACCGCAGCAACCACAATCCACAAGGCGTTGATCGCCTCGCCGCGGCGCAAGGCCACTACGCCGAGGGCGCATGCTCCTACGATTGCCAGCACCAGCCAGGGTAGATGGCGTAGCAGGCTATTATTATTTTTCATTTTTATATTCCAGCCAGGGTGGACAGAAAGGACAGCCAGCCCGAGTTTAGCGCTGTTGGCCTTAAAGGCCACCCCCTTCCTTGGTCTAGAGCCTTGCCGAGGCAAAAAAAGCGGAAATAAAGGCTGGATGATGGCGCAGCGGTGGCGGCATTGCTGGAAACCTGGAATCCAACACAGGTCAAAATGTGGGAGGGGGCTTGCCCCCGATAGCAGTGTGTCAGGCGCTGATAGATTGACTGACCTGCCGTCATCGGGGGCAAGCCCCCTCCCACATGGGTTTTGCGGTGTTGGTGATTACTCGAACAGCGCATCCAGCGCCTGTTCCAGGCGCGTGACCCCAATCACCTGCAACCCTGGCGGCATTTCCTTCGGCGCATTGCCCTTGGGCACGATCGCCCGCTTGAAGCCATGCTTGGCCGCCTCTTTCAAGCGCTCCTGGCCACTGGGCACCGGGCGCACTTCGCCCGACAACCCCACCTCGCCAAACACCAGCAAGTCATGGGGCAACGGCCGGTTGCGCAAGCTGGACATCACCGCCGCCATCAACGCCAGGTCGGACGCGGTCTCCAGCACCTTGACCCCGCCCACCACGTTGAGGAAGACGTCCTGATCGTGAGTCGGAATGCCGCCATGGCGGTGCAATACCGCCAACAGCATGGCCAGGCGATTCTGGTCCAGGCCGAGGGTGACCCGGCGCGGGTTGGCCAGATGGCTGTCATCCACCAGCGCCTGGACTTCCACCAGCATCGGCCGGGTGCCTTCCCACGTCGCCATCACCACGCTGCCTGGGACTTCTTCCTGAGCGCGGGTGAGAAAAATCGCCGACGGATTGGAGACTTCTTTCAGCCCGCGGTCGGTCATGGCAAATACACCCAACTCGTTCACCGCGCCAAAACGGTTCTTCACCGCCCGCAGCAACCGCAGGCGGCCATCGGATTCACCTTCGAAATACAGCACGGTATCCACCATGTGCTCCAGCACTCGCGGCCCGGCCAGCGCGCCTTCCTTGGTCACGTGGCCGACCAGGAAGATCGCCGTGCCGCTCTGCTTGGCATAGCGCACCAACAGCGCCGCGCTTTCACGCACCTGGGATACGCCGCCGGGCGCCGATTGCAGTTGCTCGGTGAAAATCGTCTGGATCGAGTCGATCACCATGACCTTGGGTTTTTCGATGCGCGCCGTGGCGATAATGCTTTCGATGCAGGTTTCGGTCATGACCCGCAGTTGGTCCTGGGGCAGGCCCAGGCGACGGGCGCGCATGGCCACTTGTTGCTGGGACTCTTCCCCGGTGACGTACAGCGCCGGCATGCGGCTGGCGATGCTGCACAGGGTTTGCAGTAGGATCGTGGATTTACCGATACCCGGGTCACCGCCGATCAGCACCACGGAGCCGTCCACCAGGCCACCGCCCAATACCCGGTCCAGCTCGCCGGAGGCCGTGGAGAAACGCGGGATCTCTTCGACGCTGACTTCGGCCAGGGTCTTGATCTGCGCTTGTTGCCCGGTCCAGCCGGCGCGGCCGGTGGGCGCTGCGGCGCCACCGCTTTCAATCATGGTTTCAGTCAGGGTGTTCCACGCACCGCACTCGCCGCACTGGCCCGCCCATTTGGGAAAGGTCGCGCCGCACTCGGTGCAGCCGTACATGCGCTTGGCCTTTGCCATTGAAGAACCTCCAACCGAAAAACCGCGATGATAGCTCAGCGCGGCGCCGGGGTCCGGATTTCACCGCTGGCCAAGCGTGAAGCGCTGTTGCCGATGGGGTCTTCGGCGTTCAGGTCGGCGCCTTTGGCCTTCAATTCGCTTAACAATTCCACGCGTTTAAATAGCCCGGCGTACATGGCGGCCGTCTGCCCCGCGCCGTTGCGTTGGTCGGGGTTGCAGTCGGTGGCCAGCAAGCGCTGGGCGATTTGCAGTTCGCCTTTGAAAATCGCGCCCATCAGCGCGGTGTTGCCGCGCTTGTCCTGCACGCAGGCGTCGGCGCCGGCGGCCAACAGGCGCTCAACGTAGGCGCTTTGGCCGTGATAAGCGGCGAGGATCAAGGCGGTGTAGCCCTTGTCGTCCTGAGTATTCAGGGCATAGCCCGACTCAATGAAAGTGTTGAGCATGTCGAGGTCGCCACGGCGGGCGGCGTCGAAATAATAATCCTGAAGCTGCGCCTTGAGCGCACCAGGGTCATTGGAGGGGGGTTGTTCGGCCAGCACACTGAACGAACAGCAGGCCAGCAGTGCCCATATGAACGTACGCATGATCAAGATCCTTGAGAAAGATCCCCTTGCAGGAGCGCGCTTGCTCGCGAAAAACGTCAACGATAACGCGTGCATCCTGGATAAATGCGTTGCCTTTGAGTTCTTCGCGAGCAAGCTCGCTCCTACAGGAGGGCGTGGTTAGTCAGTCAGTTTGTCAGCCAGTGCTTTCACACGCGCCAAGTCACCCTTGGCCACCTTGGCCACACCGGTGCCGTATTCCGGGTCGGCCTTGTAGAGGAACGACAGGATGATGTGCTTGCTTTCATCATCGGTGGTCGCCAGCGAGCCGCCGAAGTTGTCGATCAGGTCCTGACGCTCTTTCTTGCTGTAGGAGCGATACAAGTCACCGGCCTGCTTGAAGTTCTGCTCACGCTGAATCTTCGCCTGCTGGGTGCTGCCCGACAGCGGCGACTGGCTGTAGCGCGCAGCCTGCGGCTCTTCCCGTGGCAACAGGCGGCTTGGCTGGTAGTTCACGCCGGTGGTGGTCTTGCCGAAGTTCAGCGCGCCGTCCTGGTTGCCGTTGTTGACGGTGACCCGTGGGGCGTTGATCGGCAGTTGCAGGGCATTGGCGCCCAATCGGTACATTTGCGTGTCGGCGTAGGAGAACACCCGACCTTGCAGCAGGCGGTCTTCCGAAGGTTCGATACCCGGCACCAGGTTGGCCGGGGCCATCGCCACTTGTTCGGTCTCCTGGAAAACATTGCCCGGGTTGCGATTGAGCACCATTTGCCCGACTTTGCGCTCCGGCACATTCGGCCAGATCTTGGTGGCGTCCAGCGGGTCGAAATCGAACTTGGCCAAGTCTTCAGGTTTCAACACCTGCACATACAGGTCCCACTTGGGGAAGTCGCCCTTGTTGATATGGGTGACCAGGTCATTGGTCATATGGCTGTAGTCACGCCCTTGCACTTCGGTGACTTGCTTGGGGTCAAGGTTCTTGATGCCTTGCAGGCTCTTCCAGTGAAACTTGACGTAGTGCACTTCACCCTTGGCGTTGATCAACTTGTAGGCATGTACGCCGTTGCCGTCCATCTCCCGGTAACTGGCCGGTGTGCCGGAGTCCGAGTACAACTCGGTCAGTGTGCGTGTGGACTCGGGAACATGGGAGAAGAAGTCGAAACGACGCGAGTCATCGTCCAGGTTAGTGCGCGGGTCCGGTTTGAACGCGTGGACCATGTCCGGAAACTTGATGGCATCGCGAATGAAGAACGTCGGGAAGTTATTACCGACCAGGTCCCAGTTGCCTTCGGCGGTATAGAACTTGGTGGCGAAGCCCCGTGGGTCGCGCAGGGTTTCCGGGGAATGGTTTCCGTGGACCACGGCCGAGAAGCGCACGAATACCGGCGTGGCTTCACCGGCGGCAAATACCTTGGCCTTGGTCAGGTCGCTGAGGTTGTCGGTCACGGTGAAGGTGCCATGGGCGCCCGTGCCACGGGCATGCACCACGCGCTCGGGGATACGTTCGCGGTCGAAGCGCTGCAGCTTCTGAATCAATTGAACGTCCTGCAGCAGCACGGGGCCATTGGCGCCGGCCGTCTGCGAGTTCTGGTTATCGCCAACGGCGGCGCCGTTGTCACGGGTCAGGTTGGCGGCTTGCACGGAGAGGGTCAGCAGGCTGGCGGTCACCAACGCCAAGGCTTGGCGTGCCGACACGGGCCTGCGATTGATTGAATGGTTCATCAAGGTTTCCTCTGGTTTTTTTAGTGCACATTCAGTTGTGCTTGCCAGAGGCTAGTGACCTGCGGGTCAGAAGATAAATAGAAAAACCCCACAGGCCCGATTGAGAAAAAAATGTGGTAACCCGCTGAAATTAGGCCTATTCCGCGCGCGATTGGTGGCACTTTGCAAACTAATTGCGTTTTAATGTGTCGATTAAAACCAACAGTGTTAAAGGTTGTGTCGCGCGAGCCCGCTACGACTGACTTACACTGACCTCCACCCTTCTCATCTGTAACAAGGAATAACTTATGGGCGTGATCAGTGAGTTCAAGGCCTTCGCGGTCAAAGGTAATGTGGTCGACATGGCCGTCGGTATTATCATCGGCGCCGCGTTCGGCAAAATTGTTTCCTCGTTTGTAGGCGACGTGGTAATGCCGCCCCTCGGCCTGTTGATCGGTGGCGTGGACTTCGGCGACCTGGCAATCACGCTTAAAGCCGCGCAAGGCGATGCACCCGCCGTGGTGCTGGCATACGGCAAGTTCATCCAGAGCGTGGTCGACTTTTTGATCGTCGCCTTCGCCATCTTCATGGGTGTAAAGGCGATCAACCGCCTCAAGCGCGAAGAGGCCGTAGCCCCGAGCCTGCCGCCGACGCCGACCAAGCAAGAGGTGCTGTTGGGCGAGATTCGCGACCTGCTCAAGGCACAGAACGACAAACCGCTCTGACCGGCAGATGCAAAAAGGCGCCTCGTGAGGCGCCTTTTTTTTACCAGTAGTTTTCCACCGCCACCTGGCCCGGGCGTCGGCTCAGGCTCAGTTGCATGTCGCGCTGCTTGAGCAACTGGCGCGTGTCATCGACCATCTGCGGGTTGCCGCAAATCAGCACGCGTGAGTGCTGCGCTGTCAACGCGATGCCGGCCGCGCGCTCCAGCTCCCCGTTCTCGATCAAGGTAGTGATACGCCCGTTCAATGCGCCCGGATGCCGCTCGCGGGTGACGATAGGGATGTAGATCAGCTTGTGGGCGTATTCGGCCAGGTATTCGCGCTCGCCCAGTTCCTTGATCAGCGTCTGGTAGGCCAGCTCCCTGGCCTCGCGTGCGCTGTACACCAGGACGATACGTTCGAACTTCTCCCACACCTCGAAATCCTGCAGGATCGACAGGAACGGTGCCACCCCGGTGCCGGTTCCCAGCAGCCACAGATCACGCCCGTCTACAAAGCGGTTCAGCGTCAGAAAGCCGGTGGCCTGGCGCTCCACCAGCACGCTATCGCCGACTTTCAGGCGGCTCAACTCACTGGTGAACTCGCCGCCTGGAACCACGATGGAAAAGAAATCGAGGTATTCGTCAAACGGTGACGACACGATGGAATAGGCGCGCCACACGGTACTGCCATCCGCCTTGGTGACGCCCAGACGCACGAATTGGCCGGCGGTAAAGCGAAAACCGGCATCACGCGTGGTGCGCAGGGTGAAAAGGCTGGGAGTCAGCGATTGCACATCGAGCAAGGTCTGGCGGGTAAATTTCTCAGCACTGGCCGTCATGGGGGGCTCCGTTTTGCACAGGGCCGTAGTGTCTCTCAAAGCGCGCCGCGCAAACACCGCTGATTGGTAATGGCATTACAGTCAACCGAGTCGACGGCCCTGTCAGGCGGGTAACAATCGGTGACAAATAGCGTCCCAACACCGAACTAAACATTTCGCTATGAATACGCCCGCAATACGCAACAACACGAAAGCGAACGTACCGATGGCGTCACTTTGACATCATTCGTAACTAATTGAAAAACTGCGCTCTCTTCCATAAGTCCGACTAAAGCCCAGTCCTTGTCCACTCTGTTACAGCCTGACCCAAGGCAGTCAAGGAGTTTTTTTTCAGCCCCACAAGTAAGACTTATCCTACACTTTCCATTCAAGTCGCATTGGGATGAGGACGTACCCAAGTCACACGAAAACCTATGGAGAGCAATCGATGGTCAAATGGCGCAATACACGGCTGCCCAAGCTTGAAGGCGAGAGCGAAATCACCAGCGTGTTTGAAATGGTCGTCAATCACACGTATGAATTAGGATTCCAACATTGCTCATTTACGATGAGTTCTCAAGCCCCAAGCAACCAAACAGACCCCATACATCTTGATAACCATCCCAGTGAATGGAGAAATATTTACAAACGAGCGCATTTCTTCGAAATAGACCCTGTTGTATCCCACTGCAAGAACAGTGTCCTGCCCATTGTCTGGGACCCGAAAACGTTTAGCAGTACCCCCCAGCTGTGGGAGTTGGCCCAGTCGTTTGGGGTGCACTTGGGCTGGAGTCAGGCGGTCCATGATTTCCAGGGTGTGTTCAGCATGCTCACGCTGACGCGTGGCAAAGGCGAGGTCAGCCCCGAAGAGCTTTACGAAAAAGCCGGGCAGGTGTTGTGGCTCTGCCATGCGATGCATGCAGTGGTTGCAAAAAAATACGCCGACAAAGCCCATATCAACACGCCCAGCAAGTTGACCGCACGGGAGACGGAGGTCCTCAAGTGGTCCGCCATGGGCAAGACCGCTTCCGAGATCGCGGCCATTCTCTGCCTGTCCGAGCGTACAGTGGGCTTTCATATCAGCAGTACCTTCAAGAAGCTTGGCGTGCACAATAAGATCCAGGCCGTGCTCAGTGCCTCTAAAGCAGGACTGTTTTGACCCAAACAAGAAACACCGCATGTCATCGCGTTGAAAAAAAAGTAACATTTGCGGCCCATTCTGAGTGTTGATTCAGCCCTTTCACAGGTTGCCTCGCCGTTCACTCAGACGGTTCCGTCGATTACCCAGAGCCTCCCCCGCCATGCCCCTGCTTGACAGCCCCTTCGCCCAGCTCGATTTGATCCGTCAGCCCGAGCAACACAATGATCCGCTGCAAGCCTTCGATGCCGCCGACGAATACCTGCTCAGCCACCTCGCCGGCCAGCAACCCCCTGCGGCAACCCGTGTGCTGGTACTCAATGACAGCTTCGGCGCCCTCGCGGCCAGCCTTGCAGGCCAGGTGCAGGTGACCTCCAGCGGGGACTCGTTCCTCGCCGCCCAGGGCCTGGGAAAAAACCTGGTGCGCAACGGTAAAGCCTTTGATGCGGTAACGTTCGTACCGGCCAGCCAAGTGCCGGTCGGGCCGTTCGATCGGGTGTTGCTGCGTGTGCCGAAGACCCTGGCGCTGCTCGAAGAACAGTTGATCCGGTTGCACGGGCAACTCGCACCGGGCGCCGAAGTGATCGCCGGGGCCATGGTCAAACACTTGCCACGCGCCGCCGGTGAACTGTTGGAGCGTTACATCGGACCGATGCATGCCACGCTCGCGGTCAAAAAGGCCCGGCTGCTGATCGCCACCGTCGCGCAGCGCCCCGCGCCCGTATCGCCCTACCCTACCCGCTACTCGCTGGATACCCCGGCCATCGAACTGCTCAACCATGCCAACGTGTTCTGCCGCGAAGGCCTGGACATCGGCACGCGCGCGTTCCTGCCGCACCTGCCGAACAACCTGGGCGGCGCCCGCGTGGCCGACCTTGGCTGCGGCAACGGCGTATTGGCAATTGCCAGCGCGCTGCAAAATCCCGATGCGCACTACACCCTGGTGGACGAGTCCTTCATGGCGGTGCAGTCAGTTGCCGAAAACTGGCAGGCCGCGCTGGGCGGACGTAATGTCATCGTGCGCGCTGATGACGGCCTGGCCGGCCAGGCCCCGCAGTCGTTGGACGTGGTGCTGTGCAACCCGCCTTTCCACCAGCAGCAGGTGGTGGGCGACTTTCTCGCCTGGCGCATGTTCCAGCAGGCGCGGGAGGCGCTGGTGGTGGGTGGCGCGCTGTATATCGTCGGTAACCGTCACCTGGGTTATCACAGCAAATTGGCGCGCCTGTTCCGTGGCGTCGAACAAGTGGCAGCCACGCCCAAGTTCGTCATTCTCAAGGCGCGCAAATAAAAAAACCCTGCCCTTCCGGTAAGAAGAGCAGGGCTGAAAAACCGGGCCGCAAAGCCCGGATCGGGATGTCAGTGGGTAGTCAGCCCGGCCGCGTTCATGAACATGCGCATCAGGCTGGCGACGATAAACAAGGCCAGCACACTGCCGGTCCAGATCATCGCCAGCCATCCAAGGCGCCGCCACAGCGGCTGTTTCTCGGCCTGTTCGATATCGTGCAACGAAGGTTTGCCCGCCATGCTGCGACCCTCCTAGTGATAACCGTCTTCATGGGTGACCTTGCCGCGGAACACGTAGTAGCTCCAGAAGGTGTAGCCCAGGATGAACGGAATGATGAACAAGGTGCCCACCAGCATGAAGCCCTGGCTTTGCGGCGGCGCGGCGGCGTCCCAGATCGAGACTGACGGTGGAATGATGTTCGGCCACAGGCTGATCCCCAGGCCGCTGTAACCCAGGAAGATCAATACCAGCGTCAGCAGGAAGGGCGTGTAGTGCGCCCGGCGTGCCACGGCGCGGAACAACCCGTACATCGTCACCAGCACCAGCAGCGGCACGGGCAGGAACCAGAACAGGTTCGGCAGGGTGAACCAGCGCGAGGCGATTTCGGCGTGGGTCAGCGGCGTCCAGAGGCTGACGATACCGATCACCGCCAACACCACGAAGGCCAGCGGGCGCGCCAGGTTGTGCATCTGTTCCTGCAACTTGCCTTCGGTCTTCATGATCAGCCAGGTGCAGCCGAGCAAGGCATACGCCACGATCAACGCCACGCCGCAGAACATGGTGAACGGGGTCAGCCAGTCCAGCGAGCCGCCGGCGAACTGGCGATTCACCACCGGAATGCCATCGATAAACGCCCCCAGCGCCACGCCCTGGAAGAACGTGGCCGTCAGCGAGCCGCCGATAAATGCCTTATCCCACAGGTGGCGCTTATGGTCCTTGGCCTTGAAGCGGAACTCGAAGGCCACGCCACGAAAGATCAGCCCGATCAACATCAGGATCAGCGGCAGGTACAACGCCGACAACACCACCGAGTAGGCCAGCGGAAACGCACCGAACAAGCCCGCGCCGCCCAATACCAGCCAGGTTTCGTTACCGTCCCACACGGGCGCCACGGTGTTCATCATGACGTCGCGGTCGGTCTTGCCCTTCACGAACGGAAACAGGATGCCGATGCCCAGGTCGAAGCCGTCCATCACCACGTACATCATGATGCCGAAGATGATGATCACGGCCCAGATCAGCGGAAGATCAATGCCCATCTCAATGCCCCTTGTGCTGGATGTCGTCGTGGTCGTTATCGGTGCCATCATCGGCAGCGGACAACGGACGCGCCGGGGTACGTTTCTGGCCAGGTCCACCCTGGGTCGGCTCGGTGACCTGGTAAACCACAGGCCCTTTGCGCACCAGTCGCATCATGTAACCCAGGCCCGCGCCGAACAGCGCGAAGTACACCACCACGAACAGCACCAGGGTGATAGTCATCTGCGCCAGGCTATGCCCGGAAGAGGCATCCGCCGTGCGCATCAGCCCGTAGACCACCCACGGCTGGCGGCCGATTTCGGTGGTGAACCAGCCGGCGAGAATCGCGATCAACCCCGAAGGGCCCATCCACAACGCCAGGTACAGGAACGGCTTGGACGTGTACATCTTGTCCCCACGGCGCAGCCACAGGCTGAACAAGCCCGTGAAGATCATCAGGAAACCCAGGCCGACCATGACCCGGAACGACCAGAACACCACGGTCGAATTAGGCCGGTCTTCAGGCGGGAAGTCCTTGAGCGCCGGCACCTGTTTGTCCAGCGAGTGAGTCAGGATCAGGCTGCCCAGGTAAGGGATTTCCACCGCGTACTTGGTTTTTTCCGCCTTCATGTCCGGCCAGCCGAACAGGATCAGCGGCGTGGGTTCATTGCCGATGTTTTCCCAGTGACCTTCAATCGCGGCGATTTTGGCCGGTTGGTGCTTCAGGGTATTGAGGCCGTGGAAGTCGCCGATCACCGCCTGGATCGGCGCGACGATCAAGGCCATCCACATTGCCATCGAGAGCATCTTGCGGATCGCCGGGTTGTCCTTGCCGCGCAGCAGGTGCCAGGCCGCCGACGAACCGACGAAGAACGCCGTGGCCACGAAGGCAGCGGTGGCCATGTGCGCCAGGCGGTAGGGGAATGAGGGGTTGAAGACCACGGCGAACCAATCGGTGGGGATCACGCGGCCATCGACGATTTCAAAGCCTTGGGGCGTCTGCATCCAGCTGTTGGAGGAGAGAATCCAGAACGTCGAGATCAGCGTACCGATCGCCACCATCACGGTGGAGAAGAAGTGCAGGTTGCGCCCCACCTTGTTCCAGCCAAACAGCATCACCCCCAGGAAACCGGCTTCGAGGAAGAAGGCGGTGAGCACCTCGTACGTCAGCAGCGGCCCGGTGATGGCGCCGGCGAAATCCGAAAAGCGGCTCCAGTTGGTGCCGAACTGGTAAGCCATGACCAGGCCCGAAACCACACCCATGCCGAAGTTGACGGCAAAGATCTTCGACCAGAAATGGTAGAGGTCACGGTAGGTGTCATTGCGGGTCTTGAGCCACAAGCCCTCCAGCACCGCAAGGTAACTGGCCAGGCCGATGGTGATCGCCGGGAACAGGATGTGAAACGAGATGGTGAACGCAAATTGAATTCGGGCGAGATCTAGCGCCTCCAAACCGAACATAAGTCTTCCTCTGTCAGGTAATACCGGCTGCGGGCTCGGAGCCTGCACCCACTGCCCCTACGGATATGGAGTGTGGCGAATTTCAATTCGTTTCTTTTTTTACCCGTCACGCAGGGAGTCTGGCCTTTCGACCGCCAGAACAATCCCCTGGCAGGTTTTGATCTGGATCAAGCATTGTTGAAAGAGTAGTCCCATTTGCACTGTCCGGTTGTGTGGTCTTTTGCCGCGTGACAGCTTGCCTCACCCGAGTTATTGCAACTCTTTGTTACAACATAATGCTAATCTCGATGTTCCCTTCGGCCCCCGACCTGTACGCCCAATGCCTAGCGAACCTGCGTTGCTGTTACGTCACCACCGCCCTTTTATCGCGTTCTGGCTGGCGCGGATCTTTACCGCCAGCGGCTTCCAGATGCTGACCGTGGCCATCGGCTGGAACCTCTACCAACTGACCGGCAATGTGCTGGACCTGGGATTGGTCGGCCTGGTGGAGTTCGTGCCGCGTGTGCTGTTCATGCTGCACACCGGGCACGTGGCCGATCGCTATGAGCGACGCAAGGTCGCTGCCATCTGCCAGACCGTCCAGGCGCTGATTGCCCTGTCCCTGGCCATCGGCGGGCTGACCGGCAACGTGACCCGCGAGATGATCTTCATTCTGGCTTTCCTGCTGGGCGCCGCCCGTTCATTCGAAATGCCCACCACCCAGGCAATGCTGCCCAGTATCGTACCCAGCGCACTGTTCCCCCGGGCCGTGGCGTCGTCGCAATCGGCCCAGCAATTGGCGACCATCGTCGCCCCGGCCCTCGGCGGCTTGCTCTACGCGTTCGGCAGCGTGTGGGTGTACGGACCGACCGTGGTGCTGTACCTGATCGCCTGCGGACTGACCCTGAACCTGCCCGCCCGCCAGACGCCGCTGAACAAAGGCAAGGCCACCCTCGACTCGTTGCTGGCCGGGATTCGCTTTATCCGCAGCCGGCCGGACATCCTCGGCGCCATCTCCCTGGACCTGTTCGCCGTACTGCTGGGCGGCGCCACCGCGCTGTTGCCGGTGTTCGCCAAGGACATCCTGTTGACCGGCCCCTGGGGCCTGGGCCTGCTGCGCTCGGCACCGGCGGTGGGGGCGCTGCTGATGTCACTGTGGCTGGCACGCTTTTCGGTGGACCGCAAAGTGGGACGCGTAATGTTCACCGCCGTCGGCGTGTTCGGCGTGGCGACCATCGCGTTCGGCCTGTCGACCTCGTTCTGGTTCTCCCTGGCCGTACTGGTGGTCCTCGGCGCGGCGGACATGATCAGCATGGTGATCCGGGCTTCATTCGTGCAACTGGAAACGCCGGATGAAATGCGCGGCCGAGTGAGCGCAGTCAACGGCTTGTTTATCGGCGCATCCAATCAACTGGGTGAGTTCGAATCGGGCATCACCGCGCACTGGTTCGGCACTGTGCCCGCCGTCGTCATGGGCGGCGTGGGTACACTGGTGGTGACCGGAGTGTGGATCAAACTGTTCCCGACCCTGGCCAACCGCGACCGTATGCATGTTCCGGTGGAAGAAACGGCCTTGAAAACCACCGCCTGACCCGCGTTGACAATAAGGTCAAATGTGGCAGGGGGCTTGCCCCCGATAGCCATAGGTATCTACACAACTCAGCAGCGCCCAACCGTAACCACGATGCGAAGCGAGTCGCTCTTGATCTTGATCTGCTTTTGATCTTGATCTCAGGCGCCCCGTTAAACCACGCTGGCCGAACGCAGGCTTGAATCCGTGGGTAACCCGGCAGGACGCCGGGTTAGCCGCACTGGGCCATGGATGGCCCATTGCGGCGGCCCACGGATTCAAGCCGGAGAGAGGGCACACCGAGCCTAAGCGAGGTGCCGAGTGGTGGGGCAAGAGCGTTTTGCTTACTTTTGCGCTTTTCAAAAGTGAGCCGCCGTAAGGGCGGAACCCATAGCAGCCGTGACCACAGAAACGGATATGTACTCGTTCCAATCCAGCATCCTGGTCGGCCCAGAGGCCGCCATCGGGGGCAAGCCCCCTCCCACATTTGGACAGTGGCGCGTCAGTAAAATAGCTATGGGCTGCCCGCTGCCTTTTAGAGCACCTTGTCCAAGGTAATCGGAAACTCCCGAACCCGTTTCCCAGTAGCGTGATAGATAGCATTCGCCACCGCCGCCGCCACCCCGACAATACCGATCTCTCCCACACCCTTGGACCCCAGGGCATTGACGATCTCGTCATGCTCTTCGACAAACAGCACATCAATCTCGCCGATATCGGCATTCACCGGGATATGGTACTCGGCCAGACTGTGGTTCATGGAGCGCCCCAGTTCATGATCAACCTGGGTCTCTTCATGCAGCGCCATGCCAATCCCCCACACCACGCCACCAAGGATCTGGCTGCGCGCCATTTTCGGATTAACCACGCGCCCGGCCGCAATCGCACTGACCACACGGCTGACCTTGATGGTGCCAAGGTCCTCGTCCACGCGAACTTCGACAAACACCGCCGAATGGGTGGCACTGGCATAGCCCTCGCGCTTCTTGTCAGGCTCGCTGTCTACCTGCACCTCAAGCGCGTCCTCACCGCTGTCCTTGACCAACTGAGCCAGCGACACACTCACGTCGCCGGTATGCAACTGGCCCTCTTCGAAACGCACGGACTCGGCGTCCTTGAACACCGGGTAGACCTGCCGCGCGGTCTCCAGCAGTTTCGCATTGAGCGCTTCACAGGCCTGCTGCACGGCGGTACCAACGGACGACACGGTAAACGAGCCGCCCTGCAAGGGCGCCGTGGGCAAGGACGAATCGCCCAGCAGGAAGCTGATATCGCCCATCGCCACGCCGCTGGCCTGGGCCGCGATCTGGGTCATCACGGTGTAGGTGCCGGTACCGATATCGGTGGTGGCGCTGCTGACAGTGAGTTTGCCGTCGCTGTCGATGCGCGCCTTGGCACTGGCTTTCATCTGCATGGCTTCCCACACCCCGCCGGCCATGCCCCAGCCGATCAACTGGCGGCCGTCGCGCATACTGCGCGGTTCGGGGTTGCGCTGGCTCCAGCCGAAACGCTCGGCGCCTTCGCTGTAACACTCGCGCAGGGCTTTGCTCGACCAGGGTTTGTCCTCGTTCTGGTTACGCTCGGCGTAGTTGATCAGGCGCAGCTGCACCGGGTCGATGGCCAGGGCACAGGCCAGTTCGTCCATGGCGCATTCCAGGCCGATCACACCCAGGGCCGCGCCTGGAGCACGCATGTCCAGCGGGGTGAATACGTCCAGCGGTACCAACTTGTAGGTCAACTGCACGTTATCGCAGTGATAAAGCATGCCGCTCCATTCCACCACGTGTTCGCTGAAATCCTCGAAGCGCGAGGTCTGGCCGATCGCGGTATGCCCCAGCGCCAGCAGGCGCCCGTTGGCGGCGGCGCCCATTTGCAAGCGCTGCAAGGTGCGCGGGCGGTAGCCGAAGGTGAACATCTGTTGCCGGGTCAGGGTGACGCGTACCGAGCGCTTCAATGCCAGCGATGCCATGACCGCCAGCGGCAATTGGTACTGCGGGCGCAGACCCGAACCAAAGGCACCGCCGACAAACGCGGCAAAGATGCGCACCTGGCTTTTATCCAGGCCAAACACTTTCTGCACATAGGCCTGGCAGTTCTGCGGCCCCTGGGTCTTGTCGTGGATATGCAGCGTGCCGTCCGGCTGGTACAGCACGGTGCTGGCATGGGGTTCCATCGGGTTATGGTGTTCGATGGGCGTGCTGTAGTGCAGATCGAGGCTGATGGCAGCGCCGGCCCATTCGGCCTGGAAATTGCCACGCGGGCCGGGCGGGGTCTGCGGCGAAGGGTGGGCCGATTCCTGCTGGGTGATCAGGTCCGTCTCGAAGTCTTCGGGCGCGTATTCAATCTCCACCAGCGAGCCGGCATGCCGCGCAAGCTCCAGATTATCGGCGATCACCAGCGCGAGCGGCTGTCCGCTGTAGAGCACGCGGTCGTTGTACAGCGGGCGAAACGGTGAGCCGTCGGCGGCATCCGCATCGGCGAAGGCATCGTCGTAGCTGGCGATCCTGGGGCGATTGAGATGATCAATCACTTGCACCACGCCCGGCAGCGCGAGGGCCCTGGAGGCATCGATCCGGATGACCCGGCCTTTGGCGATGGTGCTCGATACCACACTGCCATGCAGCAGGGCGTCCTCGGGAAATTCACCGGCGTAGCGCGCCTGGCCGGTGACTTTGAGCAGACCGTCGACACGGTCCAGGGGTTTGCCGATGGCACTCATGGCTGTTCTCCCGCGACCGCAGCGTCGCTCAGTGCTCGAATGATTGCGCGGCGCGCCAGCTTGATCTTGAAACCGTTGTGTTGCAGCGGCTCGGCATCTTGCAGCAGGGCATCGGCGGCGTTACTGAAGGTTTCGCGGCTGACGGGGCGGCCGATCAGCGAGGCTTCCACCGCACGGTCACGCCAGGGTTTGTGGGCCACACCGCCAAGGGCCAGGCGGGCGTCGATGATCTCGTCGCCGTCCAACTCCAGGGCAGCGGCAACCGACACCAGTGCAAACGCGTAGGACGCGCGGTCGCGGATCTTCAGGTAGTGACTGTGGCGAGCCAGGTTATCGGCGGGCAATTCCACGGCGGTGATCAGTTCGTCATCGGCCAATTGGTTGTCCCGTTGCGGCGCATCACCCGGCAGGCGGTGGAAGTCGGCAAACTCGATAACCCGCGCCCCGCCGCGCCCTTGCACATGCACCCGCGCCTCCAGCGCTGCCAGGGCCACGCACATGTCCGAGGGGTGCGTGGCGACGCATTGCGCGCTGGCGCCAAGGATCGCGTGGATGCGATTCAAGCCGGTGCGCGCCGGGCAGCCGCTGCCGGGCTCACGCTTGTTGCACGGCACCGTGGCGTCATAGAAATAGTAGCAACGGGTGCGTTGCAGCAAGTTGCCACCGGTACTGGCCATGTTGCGCAGTTGCGGTGAGGCCCCGGCAAGGATGGCCTGGGACAGCAACGGGTAACGCTGCTCGATCAGCGGGTGCCAGGCCAGGTCGGCATTGCTCACCAGCGCGCCAATGAGCAGGCCGCCCTCGGCGGTTTCTTCGATGGCGCGCAGCGGCAATCCGGTGATATCAATCAAGTGTTCGGGGCGGCTGATGTTCTCTTTCATCAGGTCCAGCAGGTTGGTGCCGCCGGCAATGAAGCGCGACGCTGCACTGCTCAGGTGCACCGCCTCGTGCACATCGGCCGGTTTGCTGTACTGGAAGGGATTCATTGCTCACCTCCGCGGTTGCGGCACGCCGGCAGCGCGTCTTCGATGGCGTCGCGGATATTGCTGTAGGCACCGCAGCGGCACAGGTTGCCGCTCATCAATTCCTGGATCTGCGCAGTGTCGTGGGCGCGGCCTTCGTTGGCCAGGCCGACCGCCGAGCAGATCTGGCCGGGGGTGCAGTAGCCGCACTGGAAGGCATCGTGCTTGATAAAGGCTTGCTGCATCGGATGCAATTGGTCGCCGTCGGCCAGGCCTTCGATGGTGGTCAGCTCGGCGCCGTCGCACATCACGGCCAGGGTCAGGCAGGCGTTTACGCGTTTGCCGTCACGCAACACGGTGCAGGCACCGCATTGGCCGTGATCACAGCCCTTTTTGCTGCCAACCAGGTCCAGTTGTTCGCGCAGCAGGTCCAGCAAGGTGGTCCAGGGCAGCACACTCAATTGGCGATCCTGGCCATTCAAGGTCAAGCGTATCGGGTGGGCAACGTACGGCTGGGCCGCCGCGCCATTGGGGGTCGCGCTCATAAACACCTCACGGGTTGGTGTACATCCGCGGCGTTCAGGAAAATCGCCGTCTCAGGGGTACGACTTCCCGGGGTTTTGAGCGTTCAAGATGATTGATCAGTGGATATTGAGTGTTGCGGTCAACGTATTTTGCGGCGGGTTGATCGACGAATTGCTGTAGATGAAGTCCCCCGGGCCCTCGACATTCAGGTCGAACACATAGATATAGCCCATCAGCGTGCCCGCGCCATTGCACGCCTGGCTGATGTTGCCGACCTGGCACACCGCCGTGCGCTGGCCATTGAGCACCGCACCGTTGAAGCGCCCGACCGGGTTGTTACCCAGGCCCACTTCCATCACCGACACCTGGGTTGCCCCGCGATGTGTACACATCTGAGTAACGGTGACCCGCTCCGGGATGGTTTCCGTGCAAGTGGGCGACTCGACCTTGAACACCCGCACCTCGCTCAAAGCCGGTGCAGTCGCGCCCCACGCCGGTGCTGCGCCCAACCACAGGCTGATACTGGCGATCAGCGCTAGACTCCACACGTTGGCTTTTTTCATGCTGTCGATGACCCACTGTTGAACGTCGCTGCAGTATGCCT
Organism: Pseudomonas sp. 34 E 7; assembly: GCF_900005715.1. Lineage (NCBI taxonomy): Bacteria > Pseudomonadati > Pseudomonadota > Gammaproteobacteria > Pseudomonadales > Pseudomonadaceae > Pseudomonas > Pseudomonas sp. 34 E 7. The sequence continues at coordinate 31,762 of NZ_CVTX01000085.1, read as the reverse complement.
CAAGGCCATGCGCCACACAGCCTCGGCTGCTGGTATGATGCGCCGCTTTTTCCGATCCTCTCTGAAGCCACAGGCGCTTGGCGCAGTTTGTGCTTTGACTTAGAGGTCAACAAATCACGACGCAAGATAGCGTCACAGGGAGCCGGCATGCTGGAAAAGCTGTTTCAACTCAAAGCCCACAACACCAATGTGCGCACCGAGATTCTCGCGGGTATCACCACATTCCTGGCCATGGCCTACATCCTGTTCGTCAACCCGAGCATCCTCGGCGAAACCGGCATGGACAAAGGTGCAGTGTTTGTCGCGACCTGCCTGGCGGCGGCCATCGGTTCCACCGTGATGGGCCTGATCGCCAACTACCCGATTGCGCTGGCGCCGGGCATGGGCCTGAACGCCTTCTTTACCTATACCGTGGTGCTGCACATGGGCCACACCTGGCAGGTTGCGCTGGGTGCGGTATTCATTTCGGCGGTGCTGTTCTTCCTGCTGTCGATCTTCCGTATTCGTGAGTGGATCATCAACAGCATTCCCCTGCCCCTGCGCTCGGCGATTGCTGCCGGTATCGGCCTGTTCCTGGCGCTGATCGCCCTGCACAACGCCGGTATCGTGGTCGCCAATCCGGCCACGCTGGTGGGCCTGGGCGATCTGAAACAACCGGCGCCGATCCTGGCGACCCTGGGCTTCGTGCTGATCGTCGCGCTGGAAGCCCTGGCAGTGCGCGGTGCCGTGTTGATCGGCATCCTGGCGGTGACCATTGTCTCGATCCTGCTGGGCGTCACCCCGTTCGGCGGCGTGACCTCCATGCCGCCGTCACTGGCCCCCACCTTCCTGCAACTGGACATCAAGGGCGCGCTGGATATCGGCCTGGTCAGCGTGATCTTTGCGTTCCTGTTCGTCGACCTGTTCGACAACTCCGGCACCTTGATCGGCGTCGCCAAGCGCGCCGGGCTGATGGGCAAGGACGGCCATATGCCGAAAATGGGCCGTGCGCTGATCGCCGACAGTACGGCGGCCATGGCCGGCTCGCTGCTGGGCACCTCGACCACCACCAGCTACATCGAATCCGCCGCCGGCGTGAGCGCCGGTGGCCGTACCGGCTTGACCGCCATCGTGGTCGCGATCCTGTTCCTGCTGGCGCTGTTCTTCTCGCCTCTGGCGGCCAGCGTACCGGCCTTCGCCACCGCGCCGGCGCTGCTGTTCGTGGCGGTGTTGATGACGTCCGGCCTGGCCGAAATCGACTGGGATGACATTACCGTGGCAGCGCCGGTGGTGATCACCGCCCTGGCGATGCCGTTCACTTACTCCATCGCCAACGGCATCGCCTTCGGTTTCATCGCCTGGACCGCCATCAAGCTGCTTTCGGGCCGCTACCGTGAGCTGAACCCGGCACTGGTGATTCTGTCGATCCTGTTCGTGATCAAGCTGGGCTGGTTCAACGCATGACTTTCGACGCCGCACACTACACCGCTCAACTGCAAGACAAGGTCACGCGTCTGCGTGACCTGCTGGCACCCTTCGACGCGCCCGAACCGCAGGTCTTCGACTCGCCGCTGCAGAACTTCCGCCTGCGCGCCGAGTTCCGCCTGTGGCGCGAAGGCGGGGATCGCCACTACGCCATGTTCGCCCAGGACGACAAGCGCACGCCGATCCTCATTGAAGAATTTCCCATTGCCAGCCAGCGCATCAATCAATTGATGCCGCAGCTCAAGGCCGCCTGGCAAGCCAGCGCCGCCCTGAGCCACAAGCTGTTCCAGGTGGAGTTCCTGACCACCCTGGCCGGCGACGCGATGATCACCCTGTGCTATCACCGCCCGCTGGACGAACACTGGCACGCCGCCGCCAACCAGTTGGCGGCCGAGCTGGACGTGAGCATCATTGGTCGCTCCAAGGGCAAGCGCGATGTCATCGGCCGCGACTACGTGGTGGAAAAACTCGAGGTCGGCGGCCGCACGTTCAGCTACCGCCAACCCGAAGGCGCCTTCACCCAGCCCAACGGCACGGTGAACCGCAAGATGCTCAACTGGGCGTACGACGCCCTGGGCGATCGCCCGGACGACTTGCTGGAGCTGTACTGCGGCAACGGCAATTTCACCTTGCCGCTGGCAACCCGCGTGCGCAAGGTGCTGGCCACCGAAATCAGCAAGACGTCGGTCAATGCGGCCCTGAGCAACCTCGATGAAAATGCCGTGGATAACGTCACCCTGGTGCGCCTTTCCGCCGAAGAACTTACCGAGGCGCTGAATGAAGTGCGACCGTTCCGCCGCCTGCACGGCATCGACCTGAAAAGCTACGAATTCGGCAGCGTATTCGTCGACCCGCCCCGCGCCGGCATGGACCCGGACACCTGCGAACTGACCCGACGTTTCGACAACATCCTGTATATCTCCTGCAACCCGGAGACACTGGCGGCGAACATTGCGCAACTGCATGACACCCATCGCATTACCCAATGCGCGATGTTTGACCAGTTCCCGTGGACGCATCATATGGAATCGGGTGTGTTGCTGACCCGGCGGTAATCTGCGGGGTATGAGTATCGCCAGTTAAGGCTTTTGCAGGAGCGAGCTTGCGCGCGAAAAACGTCAACGATAACGCATGCTTCCTGGATAAACGCGGTGCCTATGAGTTTTCGCGAGCTCGCTCCTACAGCTCCCCTATTTGGTTATTCAAGTGTCTGTTGGATCTGAGGTCTGCGGTACCTCCTTGCGTGGCCGGCCACCCTTCTTGCCATTGGCACGAGCGGCGGCGGATTTGGCAGCGCTGCTTTTGCGGCCGTTGCGCGATGCCACCAGGCTGGTAGCCAGGTCCATCAGAGGTTGGCTTGTAGCGATCAAGCCGGTGATCGAAACATCCAGGTCCTGGGCCTCACAGCTAATCGCCTTGCCACCGAAAGTCACTTCCAACTGCTGGAAATCTTTCTCTGAAAACCCTTCAAACTCCGGCAGGCCAGCCGCCGGCAACATGACGCGGCTACCATCGCTGAAGCCAATGGAGAGGCAGTCGTTTTCATAACGCACATTGCTGGCGTTGGCGTACAGGCGTTTCAACCTGCGTCCTCGGGCGATTGCCTTGTCAACGTCGGCATCAGTGAGAGGTACATAAGGTGTGACTTTGGCTTTTATGATTTTCATAAATTAATCCCCACACAATCTGGCGCTCTTACCAGATTCAAAATAGTCCGTTGCTCTACGACGTCGTGCCTGGCGCTTGAGATGACGTAGACGCCTTGTCGAATGACCAACCCTGGAACCAACTCACCAGCGTCCCAATTCCAAGAATGATTCTCCAGGCAAACCGTCTGCAGTTTTTCCCACCAAATCCTGCGTGCCCGCGCCAAGTAATGCCGTTGCATGATGGCCCCGCGTATCTCCTTCAGAACCGATAGGGGTGGCTGCCTCCGTTCAGGCTCCACATCCCATAATTCAACGTCCCCGTCCACGAAACTGAAACGGAAACGGAAACGCGCATCCCATTCCTTGCCCCTGACATGTACATGGGGCGGGCAATGCTCATCCCTGAGAAATACCGAGATTACATATCCCTTGTAAGCACCTACTCTCATCGTAACCCATCCGTTAGGTTTTTTTCCGTCAGGTAACAATTTTCCCGTATCACCCGACAACCGGCTTCATGCTCACGAAGCTGCTTCAAAGATTAGTAACGACGAACAAACCGGCGAATGCCGGGTTGTAACCACTCATGCCGACGGCTGGGGAGACTCCGGCCGCACCCCAAAATCGTGTTCACCCTGCAATCCGGCGTAACACTTCACCAGAAATTGCCCTGCTGATTAACAGTTCGATAATCGAACAGAACCCGTGACTTCATTTGACCAAATTAACCATTCAGTACATTTTATCTCCACAACCAATAAAAACTGTGGAGACCCCTCTATGCCGCCTATCGTGCTGGTGCTCAACGGCCCCAATCTCAACCTGCTCGGCACCCGCGAGCCGGCCACTTACGGTCACGAAACCCTGGCTGACATCGCCGCCCTGTGTGGCCGCAGCGCCGAAAAACTCGGGCTGAGCATCGAGTTTCGCCAAACCAACCATGAAGGCGAATTGCTCGACTGGATTCACGCCGCCCGTGCCCGTTGCGCCGGGATCGTGATCAATCCGGCGGCCTGGACCCACACCTCGGTGGCGATTCGCGACGCGCTGGTGGCCAGCGAAGTCCCGGTGATCGAGGTGCATTTATCCAACGTGCATGCCCGTGAAGCGTTTCGCCATCACTCCTTTGTCTCGCCCATCGCCAAGGCGGTATTGGCCGGGTTTGGCAGCCATGGCTACCACTTGGCCCTGGAGCATTTCAGCCACTCGTTGAAAGGATGCGCGTGATGAAACCCCGTGTTCTCGCCGGCCTGATCGGCGCCGGCATCCAGGCCTCCCGCACGCCCGCCCTGCATGAACAGGAAGGTGACGCTCAGGGCTTGCGCTATTTGTATCGCCTGATTGATCTGGACGCGCAGCGTCTGGACAGCCGTGCCCTGCCCGATCTGCTGCGTGCCGCTGAACAGATGCACTTCACCGGCCTGAACATTACCTACCCGTGCAAGCAGGCGATCCTGCCGTTGCTGGATGAATTGTCCGACGAGGCCAGGGGCATCGGCGCGGTTAACACGGTGGTGTTCAAAGACGGCAAGCGCATCGGCCATAACACCGATTGCCTGGGCTTCGCCGAAGGTTTCCGACGCAACTTCAATGACGTGCCACGCCAACGCGTGGTGCAGATGGGCGCAGGCGGTGCCGGCGCGGCAGTAGCGCACGCGCTGCTGGCCGAGGGCGTGGAGCAACTGAGCATTTTCGACGTGGACACCGCCCGTGCGCGCGAGCTTGTGGATAACCTCGCCCGGACTTTTGGCGACGGGCGCGCCCAGGTCGGCAGCCACTTGGCCAACGCCATGGCCGAGGCGCAGGGTTTGGTCAATACCACCCCGATGGGCATGGCCAAGCTGCCCGGCACACCCGTGCCGGCCGAGTGGCTACACGCCGGGTTGTGGGTGGCGGAAATCGTGTATTTCCCGTTGGAAACCCAATTGCTGCGTGACGCCCGCGCCCTGGGTTGCCGCACCCTGGATGGCGGCAATATGGCGGTGTTTCAGGCGGTGAAGGCGTTTGAGCTGTTCTGCGGCCTGACGGCGGATGCAGACCGGATGCTGGCGCACTTCCAGAGCATGAACGCCTCACTGTAGAAACCGGTGTAAAAATGTGGGAGGGGGCTTGCCCCCGATTGCGGTCTGTCAGTCAGGCATGTGTTGACTGATACACCGCAATCGGGGGCAAGCCCCCTCCCACATTGATTGCACTCAGCCCTGAAATCACGTGTTCTCAGGCCTGAAGGTAGCGCAACACCGATTCGCAGATCATCGCGCGATGCCGCTGCTTGATCGCCTCATCCGACAGTTCGATCTGAAAAATCTCGCTGAACGTATGGCGGTTGGATACGCGGTAAAAACTGAACGAGTTGATCAACAGGTGGACGTCCAGCGGCTCCAACCCTTCACGAAACAGTCCCATCTCAGCGCCGCGACGCAAGGTCTCACCGAGACTCTCGAGGATTTTGCTGTTCATGTCCTTGATCGTACTGGTGCGTTTCACATACTCGGCGTTGTGGATATTTTCGATGCTGACGATGCGCACGAAATCCACGTTCTGGTCATGGTGGTCGAAGGTGAACTCCACCAGCCGGCGAATCGCTTCGCGCGGTTCCAGGGCCGTGAGGTTCATGCGGGTTTCGGTGTTGCGGATATCGCCGTAGAGCTTCTCCAGCACCTCGACGTAGAGCTGCTCCTTGCTGCCGAAGTAGTAATAGATCATGCGCTTGGAGGTGTGGGTGCGCTCGGCAATGGCGTCCACGCGGGCGCCGGACAGGCCTTGCTGAACAAACTCGACAACGGCTTCCTGGAGAATATTCTCGCGGGTCTTTTCCGGATTGTTCTTGCGACTCTTGCGCGGTGCATCTGACACGGCAGAGAGGTCGGGAGTCAGGGTCATGGTGCGCTCACGGCGTTTTTATGCAGGCCCGATTATGGGCCGAGGCGCTCCCCGAAGGAAGCACCCCAACCGCCGTTATAAACGTGCCTGGCGCACCGCACCGCTGCGCGACTTGGCCATTGCCGCCAGACGCACGGCCACGTTGGCCGCGCCATAGCCGGCATAGCCGTTCTTGCGCTGGATGATCTCAAAGAAAAACCGGCCCTCGAAGGCTTCGGTGTAGACGTGAAACAGCTCACCGCCCTGGGCGTCACGGTCGTACAGCACGTTGTAGTACGCCAGTTCGCTGAGAAACTCATCGTCGAAATCAAAGCGCGCGGCCAGGTCGTCGTAGTAATTGAGCGGGATGTCCAACAACGGCACCCCGGCCTCCTTGGCCCGGCGCACTTCGGCGAAAATATCCGCGCAATCGAAGGCAATGTGGTGCACGCCCGAGCCGCGATAGCTCGATAGCGCGTGGGAAATGGCAGTATTGCGGTTCTCGGAAATATTCAGCGGCAGGCGGATCGAACTGCAGCGGCTGCGCAATGCGCGGCTTTTGACCAGGCCGTAGGGGTCGGGCAGCACCACTTCGTCGTCAGCTTCAAAATCCAGCAGGCTCTTGTAGAACAGCACCCAGCTGTCAAGGCTGTCGGCCGGCAGGGCCATGGCCATGTGGTCGATGCGCAGCAAGCCACCGCTGGCGGCAGTCGCAGGCTGCAGGTTGAAATCGGTGTCGTAGAGCCCGCCTTCGCTTTGGTCCACCAGGTAGATCAGGCTGCCATCCGGCGCACGCACGGCGGCCAGTTCCAGTTCGTTGGGCCCAACCAGTCCGCGATAGGGCTGGCCCTTGTAGGCCACCGCTCGCTCCAATGCCTTGGCACTGTCTTTGACCCGCATCGCCATGGCGCACAACGACGGCCCATGGGCCTCGAAAAAGTTGTGGGCAAAGGAATAGGGCTCGCAATTGAGGATCAGGTTGATATCGCCCTGGCGCAACAGACTCACATTCTTGGAGCGATGCTGGCCGGCCTTGGCGAAGCCCAGGCGCTCCAACCAGTGCGTGAGTTTGGCGCCAAGGCTTTCATCCACGGCAAATTCAAGGAATTCGATGCCGTCGTATTCGCTGGCTGCCGGCGTCTCAAACAGGATATCCACGGGCGCGGCAGGTTGTTGTGCTGCCAGGCGCTGACGGGTTTTTTCTTCCAGGTACAGCAACGAGCGCAAGCCGTCCGCCGCGTTGGCCCGCGTCGGTGCAGCGCGAAAGCCGTCGTTGAAAATCTCCAGGGACAAAGGCCCGGTGTAGCCACTCTGGATGATCGGCGCAAGAAAACCTGCCAGGTCGAATTCGCCCTGGCCGGGGAAGCAGCGGAAATGTCGGCTCCACTCGAGCACATCCATGGCCAGGATCGGCGCGTCGGCCATTTGTACGAAGAAAATTTTGTCGCCGGGGATCTCGGCGATGGCACTCGGATCGCCCTTGAGGGACAAGGTGTGAAAACTATCGAGCAGCACGCCCAGGCTTGGGTGATTCACCTGGCGCACCAGGTTCCAAACCTGTTGCCAGGTGTTCACATGCTTGCCCCAGGCCAGCGCTTCGTAGCCGATTCTCAAGCCACGGCGGCCCGCGTGTTCGGCCAGCAGGCTGAGGTCGTCGAGCAGGATGCGTTCATCGCCCACGCAATCGGCCGAGGCGTTACTGCACACCAACACTAGGTCGGTGCCCAGCTCCTGCATCAGGTCGAACTTGCGCTCGGCGCGTTCCAGGTTACGGGCCAGGCGGTCACGGCGGCAGCCTTCAAAGTCGCGGAACGGCTGGAACAGGGTGATGGCAATACCGAGGTCAGCGCACATCTGTCTAACTTCGCGCGGGCTGCCGTCGTAATACAATAGGTCGTTCTCGAAAATCTCAACGCCATCAAACCCGGCGGCGGCAATGGCTTCGAGCTTTTCCGGCAGGGTGCCGCTCAACGACACGGTAGCGATGGAACGTTGCATGGGTCACTCCCGGCAATTATTGTTTATGGCAAATTATTCGCCCCCAGCCTACACGCGGCAATTAAAATGTACGAACCGGTTAGTTTTTGGTGCGATTATCGAACACTATGCCCCTTTGGCGAATTGACGACTTTTTAACCACTGCGCACCATCGACCTTGCACTAAGACCCAGATCTCACCATAAAAATTTCAAAAACGGGTACGACCTCATGCCTCTGCAAAATCCCGCCCTGGCCACGCGCCCCGGCACCCCGCACGCCGGCATCGGCGACAAGATCCGCGGCGCCCTGGCCGTGGGTAAAACCCGCTGGGGCATGTTGGCCCTGGTGTTCTTCGCCACCACCCTCAACTACATCGACCGCGCCGCCCTGGGCGTGATGCAACCGATTCTGGCCAAGGAAATGAGCTGGACGGCGATGGACTACGCCAACATCAACTTCTGGTTTCAGGTCGGCTACGCCATCGGCTTTGTGCTGCAGGGCCGGTTGATCGACCGGGTGGGCGTCAAGCGCGTGTTTTTCTGCGCCGTGCTGCTGTGGAGCCTGGCCACCGGTGCCCACGGCCTGGCGACCTCGGCCGTCGGGTTCATGGTCTGCCGGTTTATCCTCGGGCTCACCGAAGCGGCCAACTACCCTGCCTGTGTGAAAACCACGCGCCTTTGGTTCCCCGCCGGTGAGCGCGCAGTGGCGACGGGCATTTTCAACGCCGGTACCAACGTCGGCGCCATGATGACGCCCATGCTGCTGCCGTTGATCCTGCACGTGTGGGGCTGGCAGGCGGCGTTCCTGTGCATGGCTTCGCTGGGCTTGATCTGGCTGGTGTTCTGGGGGCTGAAGTATTACAACCCGGAAGAGCACCCGACCGTCAAACAATCCGAATTGGACTACGTGCAACAGCACGCCGAGCCGGAACAACCTGGCGTACCGTTCAGCCGCATCCTGCGCATGCGCGGCACCTGGGCCTTTGCCATCGCCTACGCACTGACCGCGCCGGTGTTCTGGTTCTACCTGTATTGGCTGCCGCCGTTCCTGAACCAGCAATACAACCTGGGCATCAACGTGACGCAGATGGGCATTCCGCTGATCATCATCTACCTCACCGCCGACTTCGGCAGTGTGGGCGGCGGCATCCTGTCCTCGTTCCTGATCGGGCGCGGGATGAACTCGATCAAGGCGCGGCTGCTGTCGATGCTGTTGTTCGCCTGCTGCATCGTCGGCGTAATCATGGCGGCCGGCTCCAGCCAATTGTGGGTCGCGGTGTTCGCCATCTCCCTGGCCATCGGCGCGCACCAGGCCTGGACCGCCAACATCTGGAGCCTGGTGATGGACTACACGCCCAAGCACATGATGAGCACGGTGTTCGGTTTCGGCGGCATGTGCGCGGCCATCGGCGGCATGTTCATGACCCAGATCGTCGGCCACATCCTCACCGTGACCAACAACAACTACACCGTGTTGTTCACCCTGATCCCGGCGATGTACTTCATTGCGCTGACCTGGATGTACTTCATGGCGCCGCGCAAGATTCCGAAGGTCGACCTGTAATCAACGTCGCCGCTGCTGCCAGGCAGCGGCCAACCCGCTCATGCAGATCACCCCGATACCGACCACGGTGGTCATGTCGGGGGTATGGCTGAACACCAGCCAGCCCAACAATCCCGCAAACACGATCTGGCAATAGCCGAACGGCGCCAGCAAGGCCGGCGCCGCGAAGCGGAACGCCTGGGTGAGCATCAAATGCGCGGTCATCCCGCAGGTGCCCAGCGCCAGCATCATCACGCCATGCCACAGGGTCGGCACCTGCCAGAAGAACGGCACCATCGCACTCATCACCAAGGTGTTGCACAGCCCGGCGAAAAAATTGCTGGTGGTGGGGCTGTCGTATTGGCTGAGAATGCGCGTGAGCAATTGGTAGAAACAGAAGAACAGCGCCGAGCACAGCGGCAACAGCACCGCCGGTGTGAACAACTCACCGCCCGGATGGATGATGATCACCACGCCGACAAACCCGCAGATCACCGCCAGCCATTGGCCACGTGTGACGTGCTCGCCGAGCAAGGGCACCGAGAGCGCCGTCACCAGGATCGGTGCGAGGAAGTTCACCGCCGTGGCTTCCGCCAACGGGATGTAATGCAGCGCCGTGGTGAAAAACAGGCTGGTGCCCAACAGGCACAACGCCCGTACCACCTGCATGCCCGGGCGTTTGCTGCGCAGCACGCGCAGGCCCGATTGGGGCAGGAAAATCCCCGCCATCAACAAGGTGTGCACCATGTAACGCGCCCACACCACCATCACGATCGGGTAGAAACCGGCCAGGTATTTGGACAAGGCGTCGTGGCTGGAGAACAGAAACGTCGCCAGCACAATCAGCAGGATGCCTTTGAAGGGATGGTTGACGCCGGAAAGCGGGGTACTGACAGTCATTGATTTCTCTTGTGTGGCGAGCGGAACGCGATAGCACTCAACCTAGTAATCTAGCAGCCGGGCCTGTGTCTGCCCCAAGAGCATAACCAAACACCGGGCGAACAGCGCACTAAATCAGTGGATTTGAGTCCAACGCTGCACGCACGCTCCGGCGTTGCACACTTTTTAATCAAGGCCATGCCGATATGAAAAAAATCCTGTTTGCGCTGTCTGCCCTCGCCCTGCTCTCTGCCTGCGACAAGGCCCCCAAGGAAGCGCCAAAGCCTGCACCCGCCTCCGTGCAAGCAACCCTGGTGCCCGAGACCCCGCCAACCGATAAATGGGTGGGCAAGTGGATCGGCGTCGAAGGCTTGAACCTGAACATCGCCAAGGATGACAGCATCGGCCGCGGCCACTACATCCTGACCATGCAATATGGCCTGGATGCCGATGCTTCCGGCACGTTCAAGGGCCAGGCAACCGACGAAGGCATCGCCTTCACTCGCCCCGACGGCCCCCAGGTGCTGCGCGCCGGGGACGGTGCCGCCACGGGCCTGAAGTGGCTGGCAGATAAAAAAGACTGCCTGATTGTGGCTGCCGGCGAAGGCTATTGCCGCTGACTACGACCATACTCCCTCCATATTTTTGCCGGACCGTTAACAAGAGGATTGCCCCATGCTATGGAAAAAAGGCCGACGCAGCGACAACGTGGTCGATGCCCGCGATGACAGCGGCGGCGGTGGCGGTGGTATGCGCTTCGGTGGCGGCAAGGGCCTGAGCCTGACCGCTATCGTGCTGATCGTCGGCATCGGCTGGCTCACCGGCCAGGACCCGATGCAGATCCTCGGCCAGTTAACCGGCCAGATGGAGCAGGCGCCGTCGGTCAGCACGCAGCCACAGTCGCGCCAGGCGCCGCCGGCCAACGATGAGCAGGCCGACTTCGTGCGCGCCGTGCTGGGCGATACCGAAGACACCTGGGGCCAGGTATTCCAGGAAAACGGCCTGGCCTACAAGAACCCGAAACTGATCCTGTTCCGTGGCCGCGTGAACTCCGCCTGCGGTGGCGCCACCTCGGCCAGCGGCCCGTTCTATTGCCCGGCGGATCAGCAGGTGTACCTGGACCTGGATTTCTTCCGGGAAATGTCGCAACGCTTCCAGGCCGCCGGCGATTTCGCCCAAGCGTATGTGATTGCCCACGAAGTCGGGCATCACGTGCAAACGCTGCTCGGTATCTCGTCGAAGATCCAGGCTGCGCGCGAGCAAGGTCGCCCCATGCAAGGCGACGGTGGCCTGCTGGTACGCCAGGAACTGCAGGCCGACTGCTTTGCCGGCGTGTGGGCCAACCGCGCACAAAAACGCCTGAACTGGCTGGAGCCCGGCGATATCGAAGAAGCCCTGAACGCCGCCAATGCCATCGGCGATGACCGCCTGCAGCAACAGGGTCAGGGGCGCGTGATGCCGGACTCGTTTACCCACGGTACTTCGGCCCAGCGCGTACGCTGGTTCAAGACCGGCTTCGCCCAGGGGCAGATTGCCCAGTGCGATACCTTTAATGCCAAGAGTCTCTAAATGAATAAACGATTGGGGTTGCTGCTGGGTGTGTTGGTGTCCTGTTGCACCCTCGCGGCCGAACACGGCGTCAAGGTGGTCAGCCCCGATCGTTTTCATCTGGAAGCCGGCGACCTCAGCCTCGGCTTGAGCCAGGATTGGCGCCAGCCGTTGCCCAAGGTCACGCGTGCGCTGATCATCGTGCATGGCCGCCTGCGCAATGCGCAGACCTACCTGCAAAGCGGCATCGACGCCGCCAAGCATGCCGGGGTTGGCGACAATACGCTGGTGATCGCACCGCAGCTTCTCAATCAGTCGGATGTGAAGCGTAACCACCTGGGCGATCAGGTATTGCAGTGGAAGGGTAACGACTGGATGGCCGGCGACCCCTCGACGGGCCCCGGCCATATCAGTTCCTACGCCGCCCTCGACCAGATCATCAAGCACCTGGGCAACCGCACGCTGTTCCCGGCGCTGAAAGAAATCGTCATCGCCGGGCATTCAGGTGGTGGCCAAGTGGTACAACGCTTCGCCCTCACCGGCCACGATCACCCCTTGCTGCAAACCGAAGGCATCAGCCTGCGGTACGTGGTCGCCAACCCCTCGTCCTACGCCTACTTCAGCCCACAGCGGCCGGTGCCGTTCGACGCGGCCAGTTGCCCAGGTTTCAACGACTGGAAATATGGCATGCAAAACCTGCCGAATTACGTCGGTAACCAAGGCGCACAGCAACTGGAGCAAGCCTACGTGTCGCGCGACATCACCTATCTGCTGGGCCAGCAGGACACCGACCCCAACCATCCTGCGCTGGATAAAAGCTGCGAAGCCGAAACCCAGGGCGCGTATCGGCTGATTCGCGGGCACAACTACGTTGACTACCTCAAGCAGCGACATCCGCAGCTGGGTCACAGGCTGGTGGAGGTGCCGGGGGTTGGGCATGACGGGGACAAGATGTTTACCTCGCCGCAGGGGCAAAAGGTGTTGTTTCCACAATAATCACTGAGGAACCCGGATCAACATGTGGGAGGGGGCTTGCCCCCGATGGCGGTGGGTCAGCCAGCACATGCTTAGCTGAAAGACCGCTATCGGGGGCAAGCCCCCTCCCACAGTTGATCGCTATTGCCTGGACTGGATCATCTGGCGCAATAACGACGGGGACAGAAAGTGTTGTTCCCACAATAACTGAAGAAACCGGATCAAACATATGGGAGGGGGCTTGCCCCCTCCCACAGTTGATCGCTATTGCCTGGGCTGGATCATTTGGCGCAATAACGACGCGGACAGAAAGTGTTGTCCCCACAATAACTGAAGAAACCGGATCAAACATGTGGGAGGGGGCTTGCCCCCGATGGCGGTGGGTCAGCCAGCACATGCTTAGCTGACAGACCGCTATCGGGGGCAAGCACCCTCCCACAGTTGATCGCTATTGCCTGGGCTGGATCATTTGGCGCAATAACGACGCGGACAGAAAGTGTTGTTCCCACAATAACTGAAGAAACCGGATCAAACATGTGGGAGGGGGCTTGCCCCCGATGGCGGTGGGTCAGCCAGCACCTGTTTAGCTGAAAGACCGCTATCGGGGGCAAGCCCCCTCCCACAGTTGATCGCTATTGCCTGGGCTGGATCATTCGGCGCAATACCGAACAGTCCTCGGCATGCCAATCCGCCAACTCAGGCCACGGGTTCTCCGGCAGGTTCACCAACACGGTCCTGGTGCCCGCTGCCCGGCCACAGTCCAGGTCAAAACGATAATCCCCCACCATCACCATCTCGCCGGGGGCCACGCTCCAGGCCGCCGCCAGTTTCAACAAGCCACCCGGGTCAGGCTTGGGCGGCGCGTCCTCACGCCCCAGCACATCCTCAATGGCAAAGCAGTCCGCCAGGCCGATCGCCTCCAGGGTGATATGCGCCAGCTCCTGGGCATTGCGCGTCAGAATCCCCAGGCGATAACCGCGTGCGGCCAGCTCGCGCACCAGTTCAACCGCACCTTGCGCCGCCACCGAGCCCAGCGCCAGCTCGCGCTCGTGCTCCAGCAGCCAGGCATGTTTGGCCGCCGCGATATCCGCCGGCAATGCGGCAAGGTGAGTAAGGATGTCGTCTTCGGCGGGAATCTCCAGGGCCACCCGGATGGCCGCGAAATCATGCACCGCCACCGTGAGGGTGCCATCCATGTCGAACACCCAATGCCGGACGTCGGCCAGGCTCATGCCCAGTCCTTGCGATGGCGAATCAAGCCTTCCTGGGTCACCGAGGCCACCAGTTGCCCGGCGCGGTTGTACACGCTGCCGCGGGAAAACCCACGGGAGTTGCCGGCCCAGGGGCTGTCCATGGCGTACAGCAACCAGTCATCGGCGCGCAGGTCGGCGTGAAACCACAGCGCGTGGTCGAGGCTGGCGACCTGCATGTCTTTCTGCCACACGGTCTTGCCATGGGGCAGCAGCGAGATGGTCAGCAGGCCGAAGTCCGAAGCGTAGGCCAGCAGGTATTTATGCAATGCCGGCGCATCGGCCAGGGCGCCGTCGGCGCGAAACCACACGTACTTGACCGGGTCGGACGGCTGCGGGTTGAACGGGTCTTTTTCGGTGACCGGGCGCACTTCGATGGGCTTGGGGCACAGCAGCTTGTCACGCATGTGCTCGGGGATCAGATGCGCGCGCTGCTGAGTCAGTTCCAGCTCCGAGGGCAGGTTCTCCGGGCCGACCACTACGGGCATGGTGGTCTGGTGCTCAAAACCTTCTTCGTCGTACTGGAACGAGGTCGTGCAGGTGAAAATCGGATGGCCCTTCTGAATCGCGGTGACGCGGCGCGTACTGAAACTGCCGCCATCGCGCACGCGGTCCACCGAATACACCACCGGCAATGCCGCATCTCCCGGGCGCAGGAAATACCCGTGCAGGGAATGGACGTGACGCGCTTCTTCTACCGTCTGGCTGGCCGCCGACAGCGACTGGCCGAGCACTTGGCCACCGAACAGTTGGCGAAAACCCAGGTCCTGGCTGCGGCCGCGAAAGAGGTTTTCCTCGATCGGCTCCAGGGTCAGCAAGTCCACCAGATCTTCCAATACTTGGCTCATTCACACTCTCCTCAGAGCAAAACAGCATCTACCTTCACCTGTAGGAGCGAGCTTGCTCGCGAAGGTCGTCAATGGTGACGCGGGGTTCCTGATACTCCACGGCGCACTTGCGTTCTTCG
The DNA here is from genome assembly GCF_900005715.1 of Pseudomonas sp. 34 E 7. Lineage (NCBI taxonomy): Bacteria > Pseudomonadati > Pseudomonadota > Gammaproteobacteria > Pseudomonadales > Pseudomonadaceae > Pseudomonas > Pseudomonas sp. 34 E 7. The sequence goes on along the minus strand of NZ_CVTX01000085.1, from coordinate 16,646 downwards.
CGAGCAAGCTCGCGCCTACCCGTGCAGCGTGTCCAACCATTGGGCGCGGGTGATGCGGTACAAAACATGTGGGCGCAGCGGGTCATCGGCTGCGACTTTGGGGTGTTGAAAATCTGCCTGCGGATCGTAATGCATACCGATGGCCTGCATGACTTTTTGTGAAGGCAAATTGGCTTCAGTGGTGAAGGCGACGATTTCATCCAGGCTCAGGCGATCAAAACCACAACGCAATGCGGTCCATGCCGCCTCGCTGGCGTAACCCAGGCCCCAATGTTCGCGGGCCAGGCGCCAGCCGATTTCCACCGCCGGGGTGAAGCCCGCTTCAAAACTGACGTTCTGCAGCCCGGTCAGGCCGATGAATTCGCCGGTGTCCTTGCGCTGCAAAGCCCAGAAGCCAAAACCATATTCGGCAAAATGGCCGCGAATCCGCCCAATCAGTGCGGCGCTTTCCAGGTGGCTCAACCTGGCCGGGAAATAGCGCATCACCTGCGGGTCGTTGCACATCTGCGCGAACGCCTGCAGGTCGCTGTCACGCCATGGGCGCATGACCAGGCGTGCACTTTCCAATTCCAGTATCGGCTCCATGGTTCCCCCTCCCTTGCCATGTGCGTGAGTGTACAGCGCTGGTAAGATCCGACGCAGATTCCCGTCAGAAAATCCCATGCCTTTGCCATTGATCTACCACGATGATTACAGCCCCGAGTTCCCGGCGGACCACCGGTTCCCCATGGACAAGTTTCGCCTGTTGCGCGACCACCTAGTGGACAGCGGCCTGACCGAGGACAGCCAGTTGCTGCGCCCGCAACTGTGCCCGGGGGAGATTCTGGGCCTGGCCCATGACACCGGGTATATCGAACGCTATATGAGCGGCGAGTTGTCTCGCGAGGACCAACGGCGCCTCGGCCTGCCGTGGAGCGAGGCCCTGGCGCGCCGCACCGTACGCGCGGTGGGCGGCTCGATCCTGGCGGCGGAGCAGGCGCTGGAACACGGCCTGGCCTGCCATCTCGCCGGCGGCACCCATCACGCCCATTACGATTATCCGGCGGGCTTTTGCATCTTCAATGACCTGGCGGTGATCAGCCATTACCTGCTGGCCGGCGGCCGGGTCAATCGGGTGCTGATCTTCGATTGCGACGTGCACCAGGGCGACGGCACCGCGCGTATCCTGCATGACACGCCGGACGCCATCACCGTATCGCTGCACTGCGAAAAGAACTTTCCGGCGCGCAAGGCCCAGAGCGACTGGGACATTCCGTTGCCGATGGGCATGGGCGACGACGACTATCTCAAGGTGGTCGATGACGCGCTCAATTACCTGCTGCCGCTGTACCAGCCGGACCTGGTGCTGTACGACGCGGGTGTGGACGTACACAAGGACGACGCCCTCGGTTACCTCAAGCTGACAGATGCCGGCGTTGCCGCGCGCGATGAAAGCGTGATGCGTCACTGCCTGGGCCGCGATATTCCAGTGATGGGCGTGATCGGTGGCGGCTACAGCAAGGACCGCCCTGCCCTGGCCCGCCGCCACGGCATCCTGCATCACAGTGCGCAGCGGGTGTGGACGTCATCAGGTTGTCATTGAAGTGTGGGCGTTACCCACAATGCCTGTGGAACCACCTGTGGATAACTTGAGCGTAACGGCCTGCAAGCAAGTAACCGTATGGCGTGTAGGAAACTGTACATTTTTTGATCAGGCAGCCGTGCCGTCGTCGGGTAGAATGCTCGGCCTATTCACACCACCGTAGTCTTGCCCATGCCTCAGTCTTCTCCCCCCTCTGTCTCCATTATCGGCGGCGGCCCTGCCGGGCTGATGGCCGCCGAAGTCTTGAGCCAGGCGGGGGTGCGGGTGGCGCTGTACGACGGCATGCCGTCGGTGGGGCGCAAGTTCCTGTTGGCCGGCGTGGGCGGCATGAACATCACCCACTCCGAAGCCTACCCGGCGTTCCTTGCGCGCTATGCCGAACGCGCGCCGCACATGGCACCGTTGCTGCGCAGCTTCGGGGCCGAGGCGTTATGCGAGTGGATTCACGGCCTGGGCATTCAAACCTTTGTCGGCACCTCCGGCCGTGTGTTTCCTACGGACATGAAAGCCGCGCCGCTGCTGCGTGCCTGGCTCAAGCGCCTGCGCGAACAAGGCGTGGTTATCCACACCCGACATCGCTGGGTGGGCTGGAATGCCGAGGGTGAGCTGCTTATCCACAGCCCCGAAGGCGAAAAAGTTGTCCACAGCGATGCCGTGCTGCTGGCCCTGGGTGGCGGCAGTTGGTCCCGCCTGGGCTCCGATGGGGCCTGGCTGAATTTGCTGGAAGGCCAAGGCGTGCCTTACGTGCGCCTGCAACCGAGCAACTGCGGGTTCGAAGTGTCCGCCTGGAGCGAGTTGATGGTCAGCAAATTCGCCGGAGCGCCGTTGAAAAACGTCGCCATTGGACTGGGGGACGATAAGCCCCGCCTGGGCGAATGCGTGGTGACGGCCACTGGTATCGAAGGCAGCCTGATCTATGCGCTGTCGGCGCCGATTCGAGAAGCGATCAACCGTGACGGCGCCGCCACTTTGCATATCGATCTGCTGCCGAGCAAGCCGCTGGACAAGGTGCAGGCTGCGCTGGCAAAGCCGCGTGGTTCGCGCTCGATGAGCAAGCATTTGCACAGTCAGTTGGGGTTGGATGGGGTCAAGGCGGCGCTGTTGCGCGAGCTGGCGCCGGCTGAACATTTCAATGATCCGGCGCAGTTGGCGGTAGAGATCAAGGCGTTGCCGCTGACATTGGTCAAGACGCGGCCCATCGACGAAGCCATCAGCACCGCAGGGGGTGTGCCGTTTGAAGCGCTGGATGAGCGATTGATGCTCAAGCAATTGCCTGGGGTGTTTTGTGCGGGGGAAATGCTGGATTGGGAGGCGCCGACCGGGGGGTATCTGCTGACGGGGTGTTTTGCCAGTGGCAGGGCGGCTGGGCTTGGGCTGTTGGAATGGCTTAGGCGCTGAGAGGTTTGGCGGATTCAAGGCCGCCATCGGGGGCAAGCCCCCTCCCACACTTGACGGTATTCACAATTCAAACATGTGGGAGGGGGCTTGCCCCCGATGAGGCCATCAGCCCCACCGCAAAATCACTTCTTCTTACGCGGCCCGGTATTAAACACCGGCACCTTGCGCACCGGCTTGATCGACGGTTCGACCGGCGCCGCGTCACCACTGTCCACCCATTTACCCAAATTGCGCTTACCGCCGCCGCCCGATGTCTTGGGCTTCTTCGGCTTTTTCGGCTTCTTCACCACCTGCCCACTGGCATCGGTATCCGGCACGCGGTGCTCGGGTACGAAATCCGGCTCCATCTTGCGGGTCAGGGTCTGGCGCGTAAGCATCTCGATCGCCGAGAGCATGTTCACTTCATCGGCACACACCAGCGAAATCGCCTCGCCGGTGTTGCCCGCACGGCCGGTACGGCCGATACGGTGGATGTAGTCTTCGGCGACGATCGGCAGGTCGAAGTTGACCACCAGCGGCAGGTCTTCGATGTCCAGGCCTCGGGCCGCCACGTCGGTGGCCACCAGGATCTGCACTTCGCTGGCCTTGAAGCGGTCCAGTGCGCGTTGGCGGGTCGCCTGGGGTTTGTCGCCATGGATGCCGTCGGCATTGATGCCCAGGCCCTGCAACTTGTCCACCAGCGCGTCCACGCCGTTACGCGTCTTGGCGAATACCAGCACCTGCTTCCAGCGGCCCTTGCGCATCAGGTGCACGAACAGTTCCGGCTTGCGCTTTTTATCCACCGGCACCACCCACTGCTGCACGGTGTTGGCGGCGACGTTGCGCGGGCTGACTTCGATACTCAGCGGGTCATTGAGCATCTGCCCGGCGAGCAGGCGGATGTCATCGGAGAACGTGGCGGAGAACAGCAGGGTCTGGCGTTTCTTCGGCAGCATGCGGTAGATGTTCGCCAGCTCTTCGGAGAAGCCCAGGTCGAGCATGCGGTCGGCTTCATCCAGCACCAGGGTTTGCAGCTGATTGAGTTTCAGCGCGTTCTGGCGGAACAGGTCGATCAGGCGGCCAGGGGTGGCGACCAGGATGTCGACACCCTTGCGCAGCTTCATCATCTGCGGGTTGATGCTCACGCCGCCGTACACCGCATACGTGGTCAGCGGCAGGTGCTGGGCGTATTCGGCGACGCTGGCGTGAACCTGCTCGGCCAGCTCGCGAGTGGGGCACAGGATCAGCGCACGCGCCGAGTTGGCGGCGACTTTCGGCCCTTCCATCGTCAGCAGTTGCAGCAGCGGCAAGGCAAAGCCGGCGGTCTTGCCGGTGCCGGTCTGGGCGGCGGCCATCAGGTCGCGACCGGCCAGCACCGCCGGAATGGCTTGCGCCTGCACCGGCGTCGGGGTCTGGTAGCCAAGCGTCTCAAGGGCGCGCAGCAAGGGTTCGATCAGGCCAAGGGTGGCGAAAGTCATGTGTTTACCGTAGGAAAAATTCAGCGCAAGGGCGTAATGCGCGGCAGTTTACCTTATTTCCGGTTTCGGCTTGCGCCATTGGGGCAGGCTGATCAACAGCACGGCGCTGATGATCACCAGCATTGCCAGGGCCTCTTCCACACCGATGCTCTCGCCGACGAACACAATCCCCAGCAACACCGCCACCGCCGGGTTCACATAGGCATAGCTGGTCGCCGCCGCCGGGCGCACGTGCTTGAGCAGGTACATGTAGGCGTTGAACGCGATGATCGAACCAAACACCGTCAAGTAGGCCAGGGCCAGCCAGCCTTCCAGCGGCGGCATGGCCTGCAGGTGCTCGCCGGACAGCGTGCTGACGATCAGCAGCGCCACGCCGGCCACCAGCATTTCCGCGGCACTGGCCATGGCGCCCTGGGGCAGCGGCAAGTGGCGACTCCACACCGAGCCGAAGGCCCAGGAAGCCGCCGCCATCAACAGCAACACCGCCCCCAGTGGGCTCGATTGCAGGGTGCTGCCCATGTTGAGCATCGCAATGCCGATGATCCCCAGAATCACCCCGGCCCATTCCAGCCGCGTATTACGCGCGCCCCAGAAAAAACCACACAGCAGGGTGAACAACGGCACGGTCGCCACCGCCAATGCGGCTACACCGGACGACACGCCCATATGTTCCGCCACGCTGACGCCGCCATTGCCTACGGTGAGCAGCAAAATGCCGATCATTCCGGCCGCCTTCCACTGCGGCCACGTCGGCGCCGGCACCCCGCGCCACCGCAGGTAGGCGTACATCAACGCGCCCGCGGTGCAAAACCGAATCCCCGCCAGCAGCAGCGGTGGCCAATACTCCACGCCGATGCGAATCACCAGGTAAGTGGAACCCCAGATCACATACAACGCAAAAAAGGCGGCGATCAACGGCAAGGGAAAACGACGTGGGCCAGGCATGGGGCGGCTCTATGGCAGGAGTTGGGAGGCTTATTCTAGAAACGAAGGCGCATAAACATAAGTTACAAAACCTGTTTAAAGCGCCCATACACTTTTCAAAGCATGGTTATGAAGGCTATAACCCGTGCTTTCGAAAGCCACGCGCAACCGGAGCCTTATCATGGACAAATACGACCGCATGCTCCTCAGCGCCCTGCTCGAAGACGGCCGCGCTTCCTACGCCCAACTGGCCCGCACGGTGAACCTCTCCGCCCCCGCCGTGGCCGAGCGCGTGGCCAAGCTGGAGGCCAGCGGGGTGATTACCGGTTACCAGGCCAAGGTCGACTTGTCCAAAGTCGGCCTGCCGATTCAATGCGTGATTGAATTGCGGCTGACCAATCACGGCAGCCAAAAAGTTTACGACGCCCTGGCGCAAATTCCCGAGCTGACCGAATGCCATCGGGTCACCGGTGATCCGTGCGTGATCATGCAAGCAGCAGTGGGCACCATGCCGGAGCTGGAAGACCTGATTAATCGAGTGGCGAAGTTCGGGTTCAGCAAGACGTCGATTATTTTGTCCAGCGCCATAGAGCGGCGGGTGCCGCTGGGGCAATTGGAAGGGAATGGCAAACATGGCGGTTAAACAACTGCAATTTGAGCGGGTCATCAGTCTCAGCCATCCAATCAACCCGAGCATCCCGCTGTGGCCGGGCGACCCGCCAGTGGCGTTCGAAGACGTTGCGTCATTGGAGCGCGACGGCTATTACCTGCGCCGCTTCAGCATGGGCGAACACAGCGCCACCCATATGAATGCGCCGAACAGCTTTTATGCCGATGGGATGGGGATTGAGGGTTACTCGGCAGAAGCGCTGGTGCGGCCGGCGGTGGTGATCGATGTGCGCGGTAAAGCCGCGGCCGATCCGGATTACCAAGTCAGCCCGCAGGATATCCACGCCTGGGAACACCAACACGGCCCTATCGATGCGGGTTCGGTGGTGCTGGTGTACACCGGGTGGCAACACCTCTGGAACGACCCGACCGCCTTTTTCGGCCACGATGCGCAAGGCTCGCACTTTCCAGGGATTGGCGAGGCCGCCATTGGCTTTTTGCTGGAGCATCGCCGGATTGCCGGCGTGGGCATTGATACCCACGGCGTGGATTATGGGCAAAGCAGCGCGTTCGCCATCAATCACGCGGTACTGGCCGAAAACGGGATTGTGCTGGAGTGCCTGACCCAGCTCGACCGGCTACCGGTCACTGGGGCAACGCTGGTCATCGGGATATTGGCGCTTGAAGGTGGCTCGGGGTCACCGGCCTCGGTGATGGCGTTTATTCCCTGACATCATCGCGGCGTTGAGCGCTCAACGATCAGATCGACTGTCTGCCTGATGGTCGTCATGGATGAAGTCGGTGTGCTCCGTCATCTGGCTTCGGTCGATAAAACCGATGATATCGACGAATAGCTGGATAACCTTTTCGCTATGGGGGGGACGCCCTACATGAGTGAAGAGGAAAATCAGAAAGGTCCTAGGTCACAGCCGGATTTGGCCTACCGATCATTCAGGGCTCACATGCAAGTGACCTCAAAACACGTGCATTTCAGTGGCCAGCAAGACCGATCCCTTTCATTTGCGGGACGTTTCCGAGAGAATCCCACGGCCTTGTTTCCGTCGGATTCGGTGGCTAGTCTCGCCCTGTCATCGAATGTTCGGTGACCGGACGTGCAAGTCCGACTAAACAAAAGCTTTTCAGATGCCTCACACAGTCAACGCCCAGTTATTACGACATGGCGCTGATTTGTTATGGCAGCTGTGCGCGGGAGATCCTCGGATCTGCTGGGTTTGCCTTTTGTCCCGGTCTTGCACACTCGCGTACCGCTGCCACCCTATTTGCGTGCAAGCGAATAGACGCAGCTCCTGCTTAACAAGAGGAGTTTCACCATGGTCAAAGTCACCCCCGACCCACCCAAGTCCAAACCCGATTTCCTCAGCGAAGACGCCCTGCTCCACCGTCGTGCCATCGACTACTACCTCAAGGCATCCGCCCCGGACGCGCCCATTTTTATCCTGAATGACAACCTGAGCTTCGAAGACGCCCTGGCCCATGCGGCGGATTTGCTGCATTGCGCGGTGGAGACGGCCCACGCGTCGGGTGAGGTGATGAAGGCGCCGCAGCGGGCGGTGATGCATTTGGTGGAGATGGCGAAGGGAGTAGTGGATCAGGCGTTGGAATGCACGCAGACTCGATAGGCAACGCATCACCCAATGTGGGAGGGGGCTTGCCCCCGATTGCGGTGTACCAGCCAGCTTATCTGTAGCTGACCCACCGCTATCGGGAGCCCCCAACCCCATTTGATCGTTCCCACGCTCTGCGTGGGAATGCCGCCCTGGACGCTCTGCGTCCGCTCTTAAAGTCGTGACGCGGAGCGTCACCAGATGCATTCCCACGCGGAGCGTGGGGACGATCAGCACCGGGCCTCAGAACCCGCGATGTTTCTTCAGGTGCTCATTGATCTTCGCGGCCGGCACTTTCTGCAAGGTGCACAGCAAGTCGTGGGACAGTTCGCGCAGGCCGTGGGTCTGGCGCAGTTCCCGCGCCAGGTGCGCCGTCAGGTTGGCGGCCATCTCGGCATCCGCCAGCGCCCGGTGAGCCTGGCCGGTGTGGGGCAATTGGGCGTAGCTGTTGAGGGTGCCGAGCTTGTGATTGGGCGCCGCCGGCATGAGGCGGCGGGCCAGCAGCAGGGAGCAGGCAAATTTCTGCAGGCGGGTGCGGCGGATCAGGCCCAGTTCAAAGTCCCAGAACTTCTGGTCGAACGCGGCGTTGTGCGCCATCAGCGGCGTGGTGCCGACGAACTCATTGACCTCATTCATCACCCGCTCGGCCGGTGGCGCGTTGCGCAGCATGGCGTTGCTGATGCCGGTGAGTTGTTCGATGAAACCGGGCACGCGCACGCCGGCATTCATCAGGCTCTGGTAGCGGTCGACAATGTGCCCGCGCTCAAGGATGACCACACCAATTTCCGTGGCCCGGCAGTGGCTGCTCGGGGTGATGCCGGTGGTTTCAAAGTCGATGACCGCTATACGTTCCAAACCTGTTCCAACTCCGTTCAACAATGTATTAAGCCGCCGCGCTTATTTGAGCAGCAACGCGCCTTCGATCGGTACGTAGCGGCTGGCGGCGCGTATCAGCGAGTTGGCCGTCAGCCCCGGCACGCCGTAGGCCACCGCTTGCACGCCATGCTTGTGAATGATGCGCTCGAGCAGCATGTCGAAATCCCCGTCGCCGGAGGCCAGCACCACTTCGTCGACATGGTCGGCGGCATCCATGATGTCGAGGGTGATGCCCACGTCCCAGTCGCCCTTGGCCGAACCGTCGCTGCGCTGGATGTAAGGCTTGAGTTTTACCGTAAAGCCCAGGTTGCGCAGGATCTGCTGGAACTGCTGCTGTTTGCTGTCGCCACGGTCGATGGCGTAGGCGTAGGCCTCGACGATCTGCCCATGGGCGCTGATATCAGCCCACAGCGCAGCGTAGTTGAAGTGGCAGCCGTAGGCCTGGCGAACGGTGTAATAGAGGTTTTGCACATCGGCGAACACTGCAATTTTCTTCACCGCACTTCCTCAATGACCGCCAGGCGCCAGCGCCCGGAAAGGTTGCCAGTATGCCAGCCAAGGGAGTGTTTCCGGGAAAAAATCAGACCGGAGCGCGTTGGCGCCCCGGCCCTGGTGGGTCAGACGAAGGAATCGTCGTCGCCAAAGGCGGAGGAATCGTCGACATAATCGCTGTCGGCGACGCTGTCCGCGTTGTTGCTGCCCCAGCTGTCATTCCCGGCGAACTTCTGGTCATCGTTGCCCCAGCCACCTTGATCACTGGCCGGCGCCGGTTGTTCGATGATCTCTTCCACCACCTGCGGCTGCTGGTTGTGATGAAACAGGCTGCTGATGCCCTCAGCGAGCAATACACCACCGGCCACGCCGGCCGCGGTCTTCATGGCCCCACCGAGGAATCCGCTGCCGGCTGGCGCGGCGGCGGCCGGTTGTGGCGGCTGTTGATAATTCTGCTGCGGCGCCGGCGCGTTGAACGATGGCCGCGCCGGTTCACGCCAACCGCCGCCCGAATTACCCGGCGCAGGCTGCGCCTCGCGCGAACCGCCGCCAAAGATGCTCGACAGGAAGCCACCACCACCGCCGCTGGCCGGGGCCGGTTGCGCGGATTTGGCGCGCTGCAATTCTTCCTGCAGTTGCTGGATCTGCTGGGCCTGCTGCTTGTTCTGCGCATCCAGGCTTTGCAGCGCGTGTTCCTGCACCAGGAGCGACTGGGTCATGTAGTAGCCGGCGGCCGGTTGGCGAGTCATGTGTTCCTTGATCCGCGCTTCGGCCTGGGCGTCGCGGGGGGCTGAGTCCGTCTCGGCTTGCTGCAACCGTGAAAACAGTCCATCGATCAGGGTTTGTTCTTCGCTGTTCATGGCGACCTCGTTAGATTGCCGGTAAAAATCAGGGTCCCGCCTGACATCAGGCAAGGTACGTCCTAGTTATGGGGCTGTTACCAATTGTTTCAATGGTCTTTACTCAAGGTTTACGTTTGCTTGCCCAGGCCGGCTATCGGTTAAAGTGTGTCCCTGCTTTTCGGCCTGTGATGACTCTGATGAATCCGTTAGACGTGCTGCGCGACTCCTTTCGCTTTACCCTGCGCAACCTGGGCGCCATCGTCCAGTTGTGCCTGCCGCTGGTGATCCTCGAAGCCCTGTTGCAACAGGTGCTCGACCACATGCTGGGCCCGGAGGCCTTCAGCGGTTACAGCGTGGTGGTGGGGTTACTGGTGTATCCGCTGTACACCGGCGCTCTGATCCTGTTCCTCGACGCCCGCACCCGCGGTGAATCGCCACGTACCCGGGATGTGTGGGCCCTGGCCCTGGCCATGTGGCCGCGCTTCGCCCTGTTGACCGCCATGAGCACACTGCTGATTCTGCTCGGGCTGTCGCTGTACTTCCTGCCGGGCCTGTGGCTGATGGTGGTGCTGGCGTTTGCCGAGTACTTGCTGGTATTGCGCGGCATGTCGGCGCTCGAAGCGATGAAGGAAAGCCTGCGCCTGACCCGTGGGCATTTCTGGCGCATCCTGGTGTGCCTGCTGTGCGTAATGACGCCGCTGTGGCTGCTCAAGGGCGCCAGCGTGGCGGCGTATCCCGAACCCGCGCCGCTGCTGGGGCTGCTGATGGACAGCGCCCACAGTTTCCTGCAACTGTTTACCAGTGTGGTGCTGTTCCGTTTATTCATGTTGATCGGTGGCGACGCCGACGCGCGGTGATATGCTCCGTGCCTCTTCTGAACCGCACATAAGCCGAGCCGATGACCCGTTTATTGCGCATCACCGTGTTGAGCCTGCTACTGATTGCAGGCCTGTTGGCGGCACTGATCTACAGCCTGACCTGGCGCCCGGCCGACAAGGAGACCCTGCCGGTCAGTTGCGTGGCGCCGCGTGCGCCGACCCTGCTGCCGGGGCAGGCGCTCAAGGTGATGACCTGGAACGTGCAGTACCTGGCCGGCAAGAACTACGTGTTCTGGTACGACACCCCCGACGGCAGCGGCCCGGACGAACGGCCCACGGTTGAGGACATGGCCTTCAGCCTTGACGAAGTGGCGCGGGTGATCCGCGACGAACAGCCCGACATCCTGCTGTTGCAGGAAATCGACGAAGGCGCCAAGCCCTCCCACTACCAGGATCAACTCGCGCTGTTGCAGGAGCGGCTGGTCGACCTCTACCCGTGCAGCACCCAGGCATTCGACTGGAAAGCCGACTTTGTGCCCAGCCTGCCCATCTTCGGCAGCGTCGGGCGCAAGCTGGCCACCCTCAGCCGCTACCAGATCGAACACGCCGAGCGTCTGCAACTGCCCACGGCGGATGCCAACTTCATCAGCCGCCAGTTCCAGCCCAAGCCCGCTTTGTTGCTGACGTACCTGCCGCTGAGCGACGGTGGGCAACTGGCGGTGCTCAACACGCGCCTTGACGGCGGCATGCCTGGGCGCAGTGCGGTGCAGGAACAAGTGGAGGCCACCGTGAAGTTACTGGATAAACTCGAAGGCCGTGGCACACCCTGGTTGATCGGCGGGGATTTCAATCTGCTGCCGCTGGGCCAATTCCTGCGCCTGGATGCGCAAAAACGCGGCCAGTATTCGCCGGACAGTGAGTTGCACCTGTTGTGGGACAAATACCCGATGATCCCGAGCAACAGTGAATCCAGCGGCATCGACCGCAAGAAATGGCTGACGCACTTTCCCAATGACCCAAGCCTTGAGGGGCCGGATCGGACGCTCGACTACCTGTTCTACAGCGCGCGGATCAAGCGGGTCGAGGCCAAGGTCAGGCAGGAAGACACCTTGCGCATCTCCAACCATTTGCCGGTCATCGCCCGCTTCCTGCTGCCTGCCGCGCAATAAAATGTGGGAGGGGGCAAGCCCCCTCCCACAGGTAATGCCGTTCAGTTAAGCGTATATCGTGCTCTGTAGGAGCGAGCTTGCTCGCGAAAAGCGTCAACGATAACGCGTGCTTCCTGAATGAACGCGGCGCCTGTGAGTTTTTCGCGAGCAAGCTCGCTCCTACAAAATGCCTTAACTGAACGGCATTACCCCCCACAGGGGATTTCCATTGTGGCTACTTTCGGGGTTTGATCCTGGCGGTCGCTTCGGCCACCAGGGGGTCGTCCGGCCAGTAATGCTTGGGGTAACGCCCCTTTAAATCCTTCTTCACCTCGGCATAGGTACTGCGCCAGAAGTTGGCCAGGTCCTGCGTGACCTGCACCGGCCGCCGCGCCGGCGACAGCAGGTGCAGCTTGACCACTTGGCGCCCACCGGCAATGCGTGGTGTATCCGCCAGCCCGAACAGCTCCTGCAAGCGCACCGCCAGGATCGGCGGCTGTTCGCTGTAGTCAAGGCGCACCGACGAGCCCGACGGCACTTTCACATGCTGCGGCGCGAGTTCATCCAGGCGCTGGGGCAGTGGCCAGGGCAGCAGGTTGTGCAGGTAGCTGGAAATATCCAGGTTGGCAAAATGGCTCAGGCGCGAGACTTTGCCCAGGTAGGGCATCAGCCAGTGCTCCAGGCTGGCGAGCAGGGCCTTGTCGCTGATATCGGGCCATTCGCTGGTGTGGCCGGCGTCCAGTTGGCGCAGCAGCATCACACGGGCCTGCCATTGGCGCAGTTCCGGGGTCCAGGGCAGCAGCTCCAGGCCTTTGCGGCGTACCAGATTGACCAGCGCCTGGCTGCGGGCGGACTCGTCGAGGCCGGTCAGGGGTTCTCGGCTGAGCACCAGCTCACCGACCTTGCGCTGGCGTTCGGCGCGCAGCACGCCTTCGCGTTCATCCCAATCCAGCTGGTCGACATTGCGCACTTGCTCGGCCAGCACTGTGTCCAACAGCGCCGGATCAAAATCCGCCGCCAGGTAGATGCGCTCTTCGCGCTGGCCCTGGCGGCTACCCAGGTCAGCAATCACCAGCCAGGGTTGTTTCATCAGGCTGTCGGCCTCGGCGAACAGCGCCGCGCGGCCGTTGGCCAAACGGTATTCGGCGCCCCCGGGGCGACGCTGTTGAGCGACGCGGTCCGGATAGGCCAGCGCCAGCAGGGCGCCGAGCCAGCGAGGGTGGTCGGGGTCGGCCACCGGTTGGCTGGCCTTGCCTCGTAAATAACCGCGATACTGGCGCGCCAACTGCCTGGCCCGTTGCACCCCGCCCTGGGTACCACGGGCACGCTCTTCGCCGGACATCAGCGCCAGGCGACTGTGCAAGTCCGCACCACCACCGCGCAAGATATCGCGTTCGCCCAACAGCGCCGCCACGTCGCAGGCCATCGCCGCCAGCCCGAGGTCCTGCCCGCGCAACAACAGATGGGCGATACGCGGGTGGGCGGGCAACTCGGCCATCTTCTGGCCATGGGCGGTGAGGGTTTCTTCGCTTAATGCGCCGAGGCGTTGCAGCAGCTCCTGGGCCTGGGCATACGCGGCGGCGGGCGGCACATCCAGCCACACCAACTGGCTGGGCGTCACGCCCCAACGGGCCAGTTGCAAGGCCAGCCCGGTCAGGTCGGCGGCGAGTATTTCCGCGCTGCCATACGCGGCCAGACCGTCATGCTGGTCTTCGGACCACAACCGATAACACACGCCTGGCTCCAACCGCCCTGCCCGACCGGCGCGCTGGGTGGCGCTGGCGCGAGAGATGCGCTGGGTGTCGAGGCGGGTCATGCCGCTGCCCGGGTCGAAACGCGGCACCCGCGCCAGCCCTGCATCGATCACCACGCGCACGCCGTTGATGGTCAGGCTGGTCTCGGCGATGTTGGTGGCCAGCACCACTTTGCGCTTGCCGGCCGGCGCCGGGTCGATGGCGGCGCGCTGGGCGTTGAGGTCCAACTCGCCATGCAGGGGGCATAGCAACACATCAGGGCGATCCCCCAGGGCGTCGGCCAGTTGCTGGTTGACCCGGCGAATCTCTGCCTGCCCCGGCAAAAACACCAAGACGCTGCCGGTCTCGTCATGCAGGGCTTCGAGAATAGTCTGCACCACCCGTGGCTCGATAAATTCCCCGGACTGGTAGGGCCGGCCCCAGCGCATCTGCACCGGGAACATGCGCCCTTCGCTGCGCAGGATCGGTGCGTCATCCAGGAGGCTGGCGAGGCGCTCGCCTTCGAGGGTGGCGGACATCAGCAGGATTTTCAGCGGCTGCTCGTCACGAAACAGCTCGCGGCCGTTGAGGCTCAGGGCCAGCGCCAGGTCGGCGTCGAGGCTGCGCTCGTGAAATTCGTCGAAGATCAACAGGCCCACGCCGTCCAGCGCCGGGTCGTCCTGCAGGCGACGGGTGAGAATGCCTTCGGTGACCACTTCGATACGCGTGTTGGGGCCGACTTTGCTGTCGAGGCGGATGCGGTAGCCAACGGTCTCACCGACCTTTTCACCCAGCTCGCTGGCCAGCCGCTCGGCGGCGGCCCGCGCAGCCAGGCGCCGGGGTTCGAGCATCAGGATGGTTTGCCCGGCGAGCCAGGGCTCGTTCAATAATGCCAGGGGCACGCGGGTGGTTTTACCGGCGCCGGGGGGCGCTTCCAGCACGGCTTCGTGGCGAATCGCCAAGGCGTCACGCAGGGCGGGTAAAACATCATCAATCGGCAACGAATTCATACTGGCTCCAAAGCAGAGCGGCGAGTATAACGGCGAACGGCCGGAGGCTGACGCGGGTCTCAAAAACACCTATGCAATCGAGTGTGGGAGCATCGGCGTCTGGCACATCTGGCTTATAGTCACCCTTAATATATTCAGGAGACTTTTTCATGCGTATCGCTTCCCGTGTCATCGGCGGTGTCTTGGCCGTCACCCTGCTGAGCCAACTCACCGCCTGCGGTTCGATTTTCTACCCCGACCGGCGCGGTCAGATCAACGGCAAGATCGACCCGGCGATCGCCGTGCTCGATGCGGTCGGCTTGCTGTTCTACGTGATCCCCGGCCTGATCGCGTTCGGCGTCGACTTCGCCACGGGCGCGATCTATTTCGAACCGGGCAAGACCGCCCAAGTCGCGCCGGAAAAACTGCACGAAGCCATCGGCGCCGACGGCAAGGTCGATAACGCCAAGCTGCAAAGCATCATCCAGACGGAAACCGGCCGCACCTTGCCGCTGGACGACCCGCGCCTGATCCAGTTCAAAGGCAGCGTGCACCAATTGGCGTCCCTGGGCCTGCAGCCCGCCGCATAAGGACAGCCCATGACCAGCAGTCCCGAACACGCCAGGCTTCTGCGCCTGGCCACCCGCGCCTCGGTGGGCGTGGCCTGTGTGCTGATTGTCACCAAGGCCATCGCCTGGTGGTTCAGTGGCTCGGTGGCCATGCTCGCCGGGTTGACCGATTCGCTGCTCGATGGCGTCACCTCGCTGCTCAATCTGCTGGCGGTGCACTACGCCCTGCGCCCCGCCGATGATGACCACCGTTACGGTCACGGCAAGGCGGAGTCGCTGTCGGGGATGGCCCAGGCACTGTTTATCGGTGGCAGCGCGGTGTTGATCGCCTTGCAGGCCTATCAACGCCTGCAGCATCCGGAACCGGTGGGCGCGCCCTGGCTGAGCATCGGCGTGATCGTGTTCTCACTGGTGCTGACCGTGGCGTTGTTGATGCTGCAACATCGGGTGATTCGCGAAACCGGCTCCAACGCGGTGCGCGCCGACTCGCTGCATTATCGCTCCGACCTGATGCTCAACGGCAGCATCCTGGTGGCCTTGGTGCTCGCCGGTTTTGGCTTTAATCAGGTGGACGCCTGGTTCGGCCTGGGCATCGCCGCCTACATCCTGTGGAGTGCGATCCAGATTGCCCGGGAAAGCTTTGCCGTGTTGATGGATGAAGAGTTACCGCCGGACGTCAGCCAGCACATGCTTGAACTGGCCCGTAGCGTACCCGGGGTACTGGGCGCCCACGACTTGCGTACACGCATTTCGGGCAGCCACTGGTTTGTGCAGTTGCACCTGGAGTTGCCGGGGGAATTGACCTTGTCGGTGGCCCACAGCATCAGCGACCAGGCCGCCGATGCCATTCACAAACAATACCCGCGCGCCGAAGTGCTGGTGCACGCCGACCCGCGGGAAGTGGTCACCGGCAATAAAACCTAGTACTGCACCTGATAGCCGCGACTGCTCAGGCAGTTGCCCTGGGCCTGGCGGTAGGTTTGCACCACCGCCGGGTCGGGGGCGTAGGTAGCCGCCTGCGGATCGAAACCACTTTGCTGCGCCGCCCAGCGATAACAGTCGTAACCGTCCTGCTGCACCTGGGCCGGTGACTGGCCGTTGGCAGGGTAGGCAACCACATCATAGCCGTTGCCTTGCGGTGCCGGCGGGGGCGACGGCACTTGCGCCGGCGGTTGCACCACCACGTATTGTTGGGTGCTCTGTTCGTAGGCGTAGTAGGCGCCGGCAGCAAGGAACAGCAGCGAGCCCCCTACCCACACTTCACGCGCGTAATCCGGCAAGTAATGCACGCGGATACCATAGGGCGGCGCCACTACGACGTAGCGCGGCCCCTGCGGGCGGTACCAGTAGCCACCGGAAAAGAAGTAGTCCTGGCCGCGATACGGCACGCGGTAGTTGCGGTCGGGGAAGCGGTCGACAACGTAACCGGGGCGATATTGCGGGCCCGGGCCCCAGCCATTGCCATGACCGTCGGGGCGACCTGGCCAGCGATGGTCATCCGGACGCGGGCCGGGCCGCGAGCCAGGGCCGCCCGCCTCCCAATGCCGGTTGTCATCATTGCGCCGGGGAATGTCGCGGTAGTAG